>NZ_JBHUSF010000177.1:0-17764 GCF_042673295.1 Rhodococcus sp. NPDC057014 | reverse complement strand
GGGCGCGGGTGCCGATTCGGAGAACGTAGCGTGACTAGGCGCTAGTTTCGTTCTTGGTGAACGGGACAAGCGGCCTCGATCTGCCGAACTCGATTGCGTGCAAGAAACCATCCGCCGACAAGTGCGGGTCCGACAACAACAATCGTTGCCGTGATAGTGAATGTGCCGATCGGGTAGTCAAATGCGGTCAAGACCACAACCGCGCCGAGGAACAGGAGTGCAGCGATACCGGTGTAGGGTGCGCCGAGCATGCGGAAACTCGGTCGACTCACCTTTCCCTCACGAGACCAACGCCAAAGCTGCAATTGACAAGCAAGGATCGACACCCAGGCGGTGATGATTCCAACCGATGCGAGATTGAGCACGATCTCGAAGGCATCTGAGGGCACCACAGCGTTGAGTCCGACACCGGCGAGTGCGACGACGGCTGTCATCAAGATGCCGCCGTAGGGGACGCCTGCCTTGTTCATGCGAGCTGCGAACTTCGGCGCAGAGCCACTGATTGACAGCGAGCGCATGATTCGACCAGTCGAGTACAGTCCCGCGTTGAGAGACGATAGGGCGGCGGTAAGAACGACCATATTCATCACGGCATCCGCGCCGGATACGCCGATCGACCCAAAAAAGGTGACGAATGGACTCTCGCCAGCTTTGTAAGCGGTGTAGGGGAGCAGCAGCGCCAATAGCGTGACCGTGCCGACGTAAAAGACTGCAACTCGGAAGAGCACGGCATTGATCGCCTTGGGCATGACTTTTTCCGGGTCTTTCGTCTCGCCGGCGGCGGTTCCAATAAGTTCGATAGCGCCATACGCGAAAATTACACCTTGTGTGATCACGAGAGCAGGAAGCAACCCGTTGGGCATCAGGCCGCCATTGTCGGAGATGAGGTTGAAACCAGGTTCCCGACCGTTGACCGGGACCCGGAAGAGTACGAAGTACATTCCGACCAAGAGGAACCCGATTAATGCGGTCACCTTTATTGCGGAGAACCAGAACTCCAACTCGCCGAAGACCTTTACCGAGATCAGGTTGACCGCGAGGACGACGCACAATGCGACCAGGGCGAAGAGCCATTGCGGTATCGCCTGGAGCGCAGAGACGTACTTCTTGAAGAAGTTCATGTAGAGAGCAATGGCGGTCACGTCTGCAATCGCAATCATCGACCAACACATCCAGTACGACCATCCGACGACGAACGCCGCCTTCTCACCGAAAAATTCGCGCGAGTAGGATACGAATGAGCCGGAAGTCGGGCGATGAAGTACCAGTTCCCCCAATGCACGCAATAGTAGGAACGCGAACACGCCGCAACACGCATATACGAAGACAAGCGCAGGACCCGCCAACGCGAGTCGTCCCCCGGCGCCCATGAACAGACCTGTTCCGATAGCGCCGCCGATCGCCAGCATGCGAATCTGCCGCGCCTTCAGGTCTTTGTGGTAGCCGAGTTCTTCGTTCAAACTTGAACTCTCGGCAATTCGCGGCTGCCCGTCTTGCGTTATCTGCCCTTGTTTGTTCTTGCTTGGATGTGACATCTTGCGACTCCTTCAAGCAGTGGTGCTCCGATGGTGTGGAGAATTAGAAATTCGGGTAGTATGCCCCGGCCCTCTGTCGTCAGGGTGGAAATTGTGCAAGCGCGAAGATGCGCCGGGACGAAAACTGATTGTTGATCTCCAACGCGCAGTTGGCGCTTCAAGACGATCCGTAGGTGGATGGCACCGATCGTTGTCGGAGTCATGCGTGTTGATTTGGATTCCGAGGGGTGCGTCGAGGCGTATAGAGAGGCCAGGACCCGGTTACAGCCAGGGCGCCGATGGTCCTGGTAAGCGGACCTGTCGGAATCGCAACATCGTCGAGCAAAGTGCGCTGCCGTAGATGCCTCGGAATCGTGAGCCAACGCGGTGAACACGCACTCTCCCGCCGTTATGGCGTGCTCACCGCCCGACAAAGACGATCCATCTATTCCGCAATTTGCGGACAGGGCCTAGGTCTGCGGCAGCGCATCACGATGCAAAGGTGAATGGCGATCATGAGACGGCAACTCCCGTTGTGGGAGATCCCGCGGCGATTCGAGGCGTCCCTCAAGGTTGCGTTGCTGTACGAGTCGGCCTAGGGACCAAGTCAAGATGAGGTGGATTGCAAGTTTCTGCATTCGGAGTTGTACCCAGTGCGACTCGTTTACGCGCGGTATGCCGTGCTACCGTGTTGCCGAGCACCGGATTCGCTGTGACACCTCCGAATCGGAAGACATGGGTGGTGGGCAGAACGGGCCGCCTCAGTCTGGTGTTCGTCAGACTTTGTCGACAGTGGACTGTGCCTGTTCTCTGAGTCCTTCGATGCCGAGTTTGACGCTCTGTCCTGCCGACAGAAATACAGTGGGCATGCCAAGGCCGACTCCGGGCGGGGTACCGTTAGCAACAATGTCGCCGCTGGGGGTCAGCGATCTCGTCACGAGTGGCCATCCGCTGGCCGATTGGTGAGTATAGGCAATCGCGCCCTGTGTTTGGTTAGTTGGTACAAGAAGCGAGCAACGGCCGGGCTTGTGCTTGCTTGAGGTCTGACAGTGCAGCTGCGAGTTTTGTGACGGCCTCTCGCAACGTCTCTTCAGAGCTCGCAAATGAAATTCGGATATGACCGGGCATTCCGAATCCAGAGCCGGGCATCAAGGCGACACCGGCTTTGCGCAGAATGTACAAGACAAGATCGAGGTCGCTTTCAATGCGTACTTCATCTGCGTCAGTAAGACCCAAGTAGGCTGTGCAGTCTGCAAACAAAAAGAATGTGGCGCGCGGGACCGTGAACGGCAGTTCGGGGATGACCTTCATTGCTTCTACAAGGACGTCTCTCCGCGCCCGATATTCGTCCACCTGTGCCCTGATTTCTGCCTGAGGTCCGGTCAGCGCCTCGATGGCGGCAGCTTGCGAGATCGAATTCGGAGAAAATGTGCTGCTCAACGAAACTTCTGTGACGGCCGAAATGATCGGCTTCGGCCCTGCGAGATAGGCGAACCGCCAACCGGTCATCGAATAAGTTTTCGACACCCCGTTTAGCAGAACGGTACGATCCGCGAGTTCCGGCGCTACGTTGACGATGTTCCGGAATGGTCCATCGTCGAAGCGGAGTGCCTCGTACATGTCATCGGACAATACCATCAGGTTCGGGTGGCGCTTTACTACCTCGGCAATGCGCTGCAGTTCGCCTTCGTCGATGACAGCGCCCGTCGGATTTGAAGGTGAGTTGAGGACAAGCCACCGGGACCGAGGGGTCAGCACCTCTTCGATCGCCGTCGCTTGTGGTACGAACCCATGCGCCTGTTGGGTTTGCAGCAAGACCGGCTTCGCCCCGGTCAGCTGGATCGATGAAAGATAGGGAGTGAAGAACGGTGCCGGCAGTACGACTTCGTCGCCTTCGCTAACTGTGGCCATCAGCAGATTGAAAATCGCCTGCACACCTCCCATGGTGACAGTGATTTCATCCAGGTCGTAGGTAAGCTGGTTGTCCCGGAAGAGCTTGTCGCGGATCGCTTGCCGCGCTTCGGCGGTCCCCTCAACTGCTGTATATCGGGTGTGGTTGTTTCGAATCGCGCGAACGGCGGCTTCCTTGACGTGATCTGGCGTGTGGTAGCCAGGTTCACCGACCGAAAGGTAGAGAACTTCCGTGCCACGCCTTTCTTCTTCTTTAGCAGCTTGTACCACCACATGGAAGGGTGAAGGGGCGAGCGAATCGAGTCGACTCGCGCGCGAAAACTTGAACGGTCGCATGCCTGTTGTTCCTGTTCCTGAGGGTTTTTGGCGAGGTGACCAGCGTAACAATGTCGCTTTGGGGATGGGTTGCAAAGTTGGCTCGCGCCTGGAGCTATCCTGGGCGGAGATGCTACAAAAGTGAGCAAAGGGAGAAATGCATGCCAATCAAGCTGGATGTGATCGATCGGAAGATTCTGCGTCTCCTGCAGCAGGATTCGAAGATGCTGAACACTGACCTGGCAGCTCGTGTCGGCCTGTCGCCATCGCCTTGCTCAAGGCGTGTGCGGCTACTGGAGGAGGCGGGGCTTGTGGAGCGCTATGTGGCGCTCTTGAATCGCTCAGCCTTGGATCTGCGAATGACGATTTTCGTCCGTGTAACAATGGAGCGGCAAGATCGGGCGACTGTCGAGAATTTCGCTCAAGAGATCTTGAAGTTGCCTCAGGTTCTCGAGGCGTATCTTATGGCGGGGGGGTACGATTACCTGATCAAAGTTGTTGTTGCAGATCTTGATGAGTATCGAAGCTTGCATGTCGGGCATATCGCGGAAATTCCGGGTGTTCGGAACGTGCATACAGAAGTTCCGCTGAATGAATTAAAGAACACGACCGCACTGCCAGTGTAGGGGTGACGAAAAATAGTCACTGGCAGAAACATTCGGTGATCCACTGGGCTCGACCTGTGGCAAAGCGATTGGTTGTCGATGTCGACGGTTCAGTGCCCGGGTGGGGACGGAGTGTTCGGCAAACTCCATCGAGAGGTGCTCGACGGACAGGTCGCGCGCGCGAACTCAACTGGACGGCAGTGATATTGGATTGGCAAGCGTTCGCGCGAAAGGCGGGATCCCTGACCGGTCCCAGCCCGGCCGACCGCGGCAAGAAGGGATCGAAGATCCACGTCCTGTCCGAAACAAAATAGAATCCCACTGGCCGTGGGCGTGACCGCGGCGAAACACCGACGATAGCTCGATGCTGCAACCGTTGGGGGCAGCGATTCCGGCAACGAAGTCCACACGCGGATCACGCGACGCTGGCGGGAAAGCGTCTGCGCCGACAAGGGTTACGACTACGTTATTCGCTGCGTGAACGAGACATCGTCCCTCGGATCGCCCGCCGCGGAATTGGGCGAAATCTGGATTGCCTGAAGCTCAATCTCCAGTTGATGCAAGCCCCATCCGCCGCAAGGACCGCTGAAGCCGGTGCCGTGCTCTGTGTCGGAGCCGATAGTGACCGACACGACCTCCGGATCGCGGAGCGACGCCCAGCGAGGGTGTTGAAGGAGATGAATGGGCCGACTACATCACGCTGCTACGGACGACAGAGACGAACGCGGGATCGCCTACCGGGCGCGAGTCCCATGGTGACGGAGGCCTCGTAGTAGTCGCCGGAGTCACGACACGCCGAGGAGGTCGGGAAAGCCGACTACAAGGGGCGAAGAAGGCCAGCTGATGTGGACACGACCAGGTCGGGAGGCACGCGTAATGCAAAGCGCAAAAACGGTGCTGAGTGTCCTCAGTGAGCGCCGCAGGCGCCGCACCGCCGACACAATGGTCGGGAGTTGTGGTTGCGCTCACATTGGAGATCCATTAGGTTGCTTGAACTGAAGTCAACTCAATTTGAAGTGAGTGCATTGTTCTGCGCCAAGGTGAGGTTGTCGCGCGCGGCTACAGCAGTACTCCAGGCTTCGCCCACATCGCCGAGGCTGCCTACTTCGGCACAGACATCCCGGCAGCTGTCGGCGAGATCAACCGGTGAGTGCAGTGCGCTCGATTCTGACGAAGGGACTATGAACGAACATGGACAGAACGGCAGCACAGGGCAGATTCGAGGGCGTGGTGGCCCTGGTGACCGGAGGCGGATCGGGAATCGGAGCGGCCGTCGTCGCGCAGCTCGTCGATGAGGGGGCTGCCCGCGTCTACGTGGCCGATCTCGTGGTCGAGAACGTGCGCAAACGGTACGGTGACGACCCCACGACGATCGCACGAGGGGTCGACGTCTCGGACCCGGAGGCCGTCGATGCCGCCATGGCGGAGGTCCTCGACGCAGAGGGGCGGCTCGACGTCGTCGTCCATGCCGCCGGTGTGGACGACCCGGAGTCCAAGAAGATCATCACGGAGGCTTCGGCCGCAGGCACACCGATCGACCTGACGGCGAACCTCACCGATGCGCAGTGGCGCCGAGTGATGTCGGTCAACCTGGACGGCACATTCCACGTGGTGCGCGCCGCCGTGCGGGCGATGAAGCCGAAGGGCGGCTCGATCGTCGTGATCGGCTCGTCCTCAGCGTTCGATACCTTGACGGGATACCCGCACTACGCGGCATCGAAAGCCGCCGTCCATGCCTTCTGCCAGGCCGTCGCCAAGGAGGTGGTGGCGTTCGGTATCCGACTGAACCTCGTCGCTCCCGGCCCGACGGATACCGGTATGGCCGCTCGCACGCCGGAAGAACTCAAAGTGCAGTGGGTCAACAACACACCGGTGCCGTATGCGACACCGGACGAGATCGCGGACAACGTGCTGTTTCTCGCCTCGGAGCAGGCCAGAAACGTGGTGGGTGCGGTGTTGCTCAGCAACCGTGGACGATTCACCGTCTGAGCCCCACGCCCGCCGACAACTGTGTCCCGCCCCTGAATTCAGGGGCGGGACACAGTGCTGCTGCGGTGCTACTGCGGAGACACGAAGTCGCCGATGGGAACGGGATCAGGTCGCGGGTACGAGGAACTTCAGCTGGACCCGGAACGGGTAGGCGCCCGGGCCGTCCACCAAGGACTCGATGAGGGCATCACCGTCCTCGATGGAGATGATCTTGAATTCGAGATCCCTTGCGGATGCAACATCACCGTCTGGCCGATCGTCAAACCTGCGCGGGTTCCCGGATTCTCGGCCACAAGACATGACTAACCCGTACGGGTTCGGTGTGCAAACTGCCGATATCGCGCCGGGTTCGATTAGCTCCGACTGCCTCCTCGGACATCTACCCAAGCGCCACAACCGCCCGTAAACGGATCGTCTAGTGATCGAACTGAAGCTGAGATTCGTATTTCGGTGTTTGCGGGCGGGTGCGCCGGACTATGCCAGCCGACATGGTTTGGCCGTGGGTGGTAAGCGAATCAGGATCAGATGGTGTCGACGTACGCGCCCATTTCCTGGCCTGTCGGGGCCACGTTGATCAGTTTCTTGCTGCGGAGAACGGTCCGGGCGGTGTCGAGGTAGCGGCGGATGAGTGGCCCGACGGCGTCCTTGTGGTAGGCCAGGGCCAGGGGAACGGCCGTTTTCGGTGAGCGGAGGGGCCGGTAGGTGACGCCGTTCATGCGCAGGTGCCGGACCGATTCGGGAGCGACGGCGACACCGAGGCCGGCGGCGACGACGGCGACCAGGGTCGCGGTCTCGGCGACCTGCTGCCGGATGGTGGGAACGAACCCCACCTGGGCGCACGTACTGAGGAGCACGTCGTGCATCGTCGACGGCGCCTGGTAGCCGATGAAGCTTTCGCCGGCGAGGTCGTCCAGATCGATCGCCGTGTTGGTGGCCAACGGGTGCTGGACGGGGAGAACGGCCATCAGCGGCTCGTTGCGCACGAGTTCGACGACGATGTCCGGGACCTTCACCGGCGGGCGCAGCAGGCCGACGGACAAGGTCCCGTCGAGCAGCGCATCGACTTGGGCAGGTGACAGCATCTCGCTGCGAAGAGTGAGTTCGACGTGAGGGTTGCGTTCGCGGTAGGCGCGGACCAGATTCGGCATCAAGTCGTAGGTGGACGAGCCGATGAACCCCAACGACAACGCGCCGATCTCACCGCGAGCGGCCTTGCGGGCAGACTCCACCGCGTCCTCGCTGGCGGCCAGCAGGCTCACGCAGCGGTCGTAGAACACCCGGCCCGCTTCGGTCAGAGCGATCGAGCGGGTGGTGCGCTCGAGCAGGGTCACCCCCAGCTCGCGTTCGAGTTTGCGGATCTGGTGCGAGACCGGGGACTGGGCGATCGACAGCCGCTCCGCTGCCCGGGTGAAGCTGCCCTCGTCGACGACCGTCACGAAGTACTTCATATGCCGAAGTTCCACACCCGCCACCCTAGATTCAGATAAGAAGAAGCTCAATAGCTGAACAAACAGGTGCTGGACATCTAGATACGGGGTTCCTACTCTCAGATATAGAGATTTGGATCACAGCAGAGAGGGTTGGTCGCTCGGCCGCACAGCACCGGCTGACCGTTCCCCACGCTGGTCACCCTCTGGAGGAGAACCCTCCCTCACCACAGCCCGCGCTGCACCTTCGTTCAAGGAGAAGACCCCATGACCACTGCACTCAGCCCCCTGGAGCGCCCGCTGGCCACTGGGACGGAGTCCTCGGGCACCCGAGTCGATCCGGCTACCATCCGTCGAGCCATGGGCCGGGTGCCCACCTCGGTCGCCGTGGTGACCGCCCTGTGCGACGGGGAACCGATCGGCATGACCATCGGGTCGCTGACCTCCGTGTCGCTCGACCCACCCCTCGTGGCGTTCTTCGTCTTCGCCGGATCCTCGACATTCGCCCAATTGCGCCGGTGCGAGCAGTTCTGCATCAACGTGCTCGCCGAGGACCAGGCCGAGATCTGCCACGGATTCGCGCGCCGAGACGGCGAGAAATTCGAGGTCGGCGAGTGGGTACATCACGAGGGTGTGCCGCGGATCATGAATGCGGTGGCCACGGTGTTGTGCGAGCGTGAAAGCCTCTTCGAGGCTGGTGATCATCTCGGGATGCTGGGCCGGGTCACCGACGTCGAGTTCAGCGACAACCGCCCCCTGCTCTACTACCGCGGGCAGACCTCCCAGCTGCACAACCACGAGAGCCGGAACTAGCGAAGCGGCTGCGGGCGCACCGAGGCGCTCCCTCGCCCGGCTCCCTTCCGCCGCGCACGGCGGAAGGGGGACCCGCAGCCGACTGCGCCGGCCCCCCGGCACCCACCCGCACTTGCGGTCCGGTGGTGGCCGGATCCGGCCATTCGAGTGAACAGACAGAGGACATGACTCGATCGGTTTCCACGGCAGTTCGTGGCCGCCTGCGCGCGCCCTCGACTTGGCGCGAATCCGCCGACTGCTCGGCGATGGGCGACTACTACTTCTTCGCCCCGGAGCAGGAGACCGCCGCGGCACGTCTGCTGCGGGAAGACGCTGCCCGCAGCAGCTGCGCACGCTGCCTCGTCCTCGAACCGTGTCGCCGCTACGGCCTCGACACCGCCCAACCTCACGGCATCTGGGGCGGATTGACCGAGTTGGAACGCACCGCGCTCCTCGGGCAATCTCGCGCATCCTGAGACACCGCTGCACGCCCACGCCCCCGCGCCCCGACAGCCGGCGACATCAGCGGCCGACCCGTATCCGGCGAGCGGTCGCCGATCCTGGATTTCCGATGTCGGCGAGCTGATTTCGGTGCGCAACCTGACGCACGGGCGAACCGCGGGCGTTCGACGCCGGCTGGCGGCAGCGTCGAACGCGTGGCGGCATGCCCGACACCGGACGTGGGTCCTGGGGTTGGCGCCGGGGAAGGCAGAGCCGTCAGCGGAGGACGGTGGCGTTGGCTGGTGATCCCACTCCGCCGACGATCGGTAACGGGGAGACGGTGATCAGGCAGTCGTAGCGGCCGTCGGTGGCGCAGGCGGCCGCCAGGGCGTCGAGGTCCCACAGTTCGCCGATGGGCATTCCCAGCAGTCCGATGAGGGCGCGGTGCATGATGCCGGCGTGGGGGTCGCCGGTCTCACCGCGGCGCTCGGCTTCGGAGAGGAACGGTGTGCCGGGTTGGGCCGGCCAGCATTCGAAGGCGAAGTTGTCGGCGGCGACCATCGCGATGCGGTGGTCCCACAGCCACTCCACGACGTCTTCGCTCTGCAGCACGCCGGTGTGAAACTGTTTGTGGACCAGGTTTTCTCGCCACTCGGGTGTGCTGTGGTTGCGGTAGTGGTCGAGCCAGCCGAACCGGAGCAGGAGGGTGTCGCCCGGCAGCACTGTGGTGCCCTGGGCATGCAAGGCTGCGGTGATCGTGGCGAGCGGAACGGGTTCACCGGCCTGGTGGTCCAGTGGTGCGCCCTGGGCGCGGGTGTAGCGGTCGAGGTCGACGAGGATCGCTCGACCGGCGATCGGGAGCTGCGCCAGGTGGTGGATGCTCAGTGTTTCGGTTCCGGGGGTGAAGGTGGTCCCGTCGGCGCCGTTGTAGAAGCCGTGATCGGGGTGCGCGATGTGGCGCAGCCCGTCGATTTGGGAACCGTATTGGGTGTAGAAGCGGTCCAGCCACTCGTCCCGATGGAACGGGGTCCGCTGAAAGATGTGGTGGACGAGAGGTTCCCTGGTCGGTGCCAGGGACGGCGCGATCGTGTCCGAGCGAAGATCGAGTGAAAATGCCTGGCCGGCGCGGACGGCGTCGGCGGACCGAGCCAGGTCGGCCAACCGGAGGAAGTTGAGAGTGCCGAGCTGATCATCGGTGCCGAACACCTTCCACGACGACCCGGCCGGCGCGTCGGTCCGGGAGCGGAGCTCGCGGTAGTGGGGGTAGTCGGTGGCCGGCGCGGTGGTGGCGTGGGCGGGATGTGTCATTGGGCTCTCTCCCGTGGGTTCCGGTGGGCGTAGTTGCCGTCTCCGAGGGCGGCGCTGATCTGTTTCGCCGACGCCACCAACGCAGGCACGAGCTCGGCGACGAGTCCGTCGAAGGATCTGGACGCGGTGCTGCAAGACAGCGAGAGGGCGGCGACCACCCGCCCGTCGGCGTCGTGGACCGGCGCGGCCGCGGAGCGGCGTCCGAGTTCGAGTTCCTGATCGACGGCGTCCCATCCGCGAGCGCGGACCAGATCGAGCCGGGCGGTCAACTCGGTGCGGGTGGTCAGCGTGTGGTCGGTGAGGGCGTGCAGGGCGGCACGGTCGAAGTACCCGTCGAGTTCCTTCGGTGACACCCCGGCCAGGAGCACGTGCCCCATGGACGTGGCGTGCGCGGGCAGTCGGGTGCCCACCGCCAGGTTGATGCTGGTGATCCGGTGCCGCTGAACACGATTGAGGTAGACCACCTCGGTGTCGTCGAGGGTCGCCAGGGAGGTTCCCTCGCCGATCCGGTCGGTCAGCGCCTCCATGACCGGCTGGGCCGCCGCGGGGAGGTTGACCGACGAGAGATACGCGTATCCCAGGCTGAGCATCCGGGGCGTCAGCGCCCAGCGGTAGTCCACCGAACGGGCGAACCCCAGCCGCTCGAGCGTCATCAGGATCCGGCGGACGGTCTGCTTGGTCAGGCCGGTGGCCGCGACCAGGTCGCTCAGCGAGAGGAAGGGACCGGCGTCGGAGAACGCGGTGACCACGGCGATGGCCCGCTCGATCGACTGGATGTAGTCGCGCCGATCGAAGTCCTCGGATTCGTTCATGCCGTTCTTCCTCACCTCTTGACCGGGGCACTGTGACGGACCTAACGTAGCAGTGTCCGCAATACGGTTCAACCGTACGGATTGCGGACAATCTCTCGGGGGGGTCACCTCGCTCGCAGATCGAGCCGCGTGAACAGCCCCGAAGTCCGCGACTCGCGGACCCTCTCTGTCGCTCACCGGAAGGAAAAATCAAAATGGCCGTGACCGATGTGGCCGACCAGGGCCGTATCCGCACCGTCGTCGAAGAACTCGAGCAGGTGCTGCTCGAATTCATCCGCAAACACCAGATCACGCACTCCGAGTATCGGGCGGCGACCGACCTGATCATCGACTCGATCAAGGCCGGCGAGGAATCCTTGCTGTTCGACGTCTTCTTCGAGGCGGAGGCCACCGACGTCGGCAATCTCGGCCGCGAGTGCAGCCCCGAGGCGATCGAGGGCCCGTTCTACCTCCCCGGCGCCCCGGTGCTGACCGGGCCGTTGAACGTGATGCCGCAACGGCCGGACGAGAAGGGCGAGCCCCTGCTCTTTCACGGCAGGGTGACCGGAACCGACGGGAAGCCGCTGGGCGGTGTCGAACTCGATCTCTGGCACGCCGACGCCGACGGGCTGTACTCGAACATCCACCCGAACATCCCGGATTACAATCTGCGCGGGCGCTTCACCTCCGAGCCGGACGGCACGTTCCGGGTGCTGACCATCCTGCCGCCGCCGTACGAGATCCCCAAGGACGGCCCCACCGGGACGGTGCTGCGGGCCCTCGGCCGGCACTTCTTCCGCCCGGCGCACCTGCACATCAAGCTGCGCCGCCGCGACTACGAGGAGATGACCAGCCAGCTGTACTTCCAGGGCGGGGAGTACCTCGACAACGACGTCGCCGGCGCCGTCCGAGACGGGCTGGTGATCGCACTGCACACCGTCGACGACACCACCCTGATCGCCGAGCAGGGACTGAATCGCCCCTACACCGATGCCCGCTACGACTTCGTGCTCGCACCCGCACCCGCACACCAAGCCTGAGCTGGAAGGCGATGAACGAGATGATCATCTCCACGATCGAGACCACCATCCTCGACGTCCCGATCCGGCGCCCGCACAAGTTCTCGATCCTGACCATCGATTCGCAGAGTCTGCTGCTGGTCCGTATTACCACCATCGACGGGGTCGTCGGGATCGGCGAAGGAGTCGTGCCCGGTGGGCCGTGGTGGGGCGGTGAGTCGATCGAGGGGATGAAGGCCCTGATCGACCGCTACCTGACACCGCTGCTCGTCGGGCAGGATCTGAGCCGGGTCGGCTACCTCGGCCGCAAGCTGGACCGGATGATCGGCGGCGCCGAATTCGCGAAAGCCGCCGTCGAGATGGCGCTGTGGGATGCGTGCGGGAAGGGTTTCGGCCTTCCGGTGTATCAGCTGCTCGGCGGGGCGCACCGTGATCGGCTGCCGGTGACCTGGGCGTTGGGTGCCGAACCGGCGGACGTGGTGATCGAGGAGGCACGAAAGAAGCTCGACGCGGGTGAGCACCGGTCGTTCAAGCTGAAGATGGGATCGGGCCTACCCGCCGACGACGTCGCCCGGGTCACCGCGGTGGCCGACGCGCTCGCCGGCCGGGCCGACCTCGCAGTGGACCTGAACGGGTCCTGGGACGTTCTCACCGCGGAGCGGTACCTCCCGGAGCTGGCCGCGGCCGGGATCGGCCTGATCGAACAACCCGTGCCGCGGTGGGATGTGGGCGGTATGGCGCGGCTGGCCGACCTGCTCACCATTCCCGTGATGGCGGACGAGAGCCTGCGCACGTCCCATGATGCGGTGCAGCTGTGCACCAGCGGCGCCGCCGATGTCCTCGCGGTCAAGCTCGCCAAGGGCGGCGGGATCAGCAACGTTCTCGCGGTCGGTGCGGTCGCCGATGCGTTCGGCGTCCCCTGCTACGGCGGCACCACCATCGAGTCCTCGATCGGCACCGCGGCCTCCCTGCACGCGTTCTGTGCGATGCCGTCGCTCACCGCGGGAACCGAGCTGTTCGGCACCCTGTTGCTCTCCGATGACATCGTCGTCGATCCCGTCGTCTTCAAGGACGGCTTCCTGCACCTGCCCACTGGCCCCGGCCTCGGCATCGAGATCGACGAGCGGAAGATCGCCCAGTACGCCCGACCCGCCTGAGCCCAGTCGGGCGTCACCGTGTCCCGCCCGACCGGGCGCTGCCTCGGCGGCCACCGGGACACCCGTCCTCGCGGCGAACTCGGACCTGAAAACCGTGCCGCAAGCGTCAGGGGACATCCCTGCCATCTATCTAGATACAAAAGATCTGAATAGCTCAACAAACAGGTGTTAGACATCTAGGTAGCGCCCACTTAGCCTCGATTGAGAGAGATGGATCACAGCAGATAAGGGGAGTGGTCGGAGTCTCGTTCCGGCCGGATCGCGATGTCGCGGTCCCTGCCTCACCGCAATTCAGAGGAGAACACATGAAGGTCAACTTGTTCCTGCAGGCGCCGTACCGGTACCTGCCCGACGACTTCGAAGACAACCACGAGTCGGTGTGCAACATCCCGTACTCGCTCGTCACCCGGGACGGCATGTACTCGTCGATTCGGGATTTCATGGACGAGCTGATGCTCGGCGCCCGCAGCGGCTACGACGGCGTGGCGGTCACCGAGCACGGGCAGAGCAGCTACGACATGGTGCCCAACCCGGACCTGATCTCGAGCGCCCTGGCCTACATGACCGAGGCCGAGGGCCTCGAGGTCGCCGTCTACCCGATGGGCCGCTCCCTCGGCAAGGCGCGCGAGCCGCTCCGGGCCGCGGACGAGTACGCGATGATCGACGTGATGAGCGGCGGCCGCCTGGTCGCCGGCCTGACGGTCGGCCTGAGCTACGACGCCAACATCAACAACGGTGTCCCGCCGATCGAGGTCCGCCCCCGCTTCGACGAGAATCTCGAGCTGGTTCTGCGTTCCTGGCGCGAGCAGGAACCGTTCGCCTGGAACGGCCGGTACTCGCAGTACCCGATGGTGAACATGTGGCCGCGGCCGTTGCAGGAGAAAGTGCCCGTGTGGATCACCGGCATCGGCAACCCCCGCACCATGCGGATGTGCTTCGATCGCGGCTTCGGCTTCAACTACCTGAGCTGGTTCGGCGCCAAACTGACCGGCAAACGGATCTTCGACCGCATGTGGGAGCAGGCCGACGAGGCCGGCGTCGCCCGCAACCCCTACCGCGTCGGCTTCCTGCAGACCATCGCCGTGTCCGAAACGGACGAGCGTGCCGAGGTCGAATACGGCCCGCACGCCGAGTACGCCTTCCGCAAGGGCCTGGGCTCGATCCCGATCGAAAAGCTCGGGCTGCCCGGCGCCATCGACATCAACGGGGTCAAGGCCCTGATCAAGGACCCCGGCGACTTCGGTCTCTACCACAAGATGCGCACCGTCACCTTCCGTGAGCTGGTCGAGGCGGGCGTGATCGTCGTCGGCAGCCCCGACACGGTCGCCGAACAGTTGCTCGACTTCTGCCGCGAATACGGCATCGGCAACCTGCACGCCATGCTCGGCTTCGGCTCACTGCCCCGGCACCTGGTGATGAAGAACATCCAGCTGTTCGCCGAGGAGGTCCTGCCGCGGCTGCGCGAACTGTGGACCGACACCGACCACGAACACCACTGGTGGCCCAGCCGCCTCGGCGGCAATCCGACCGCCTACGAGACCACCGCCAAGACCACCGCAGGAGCGAACGCCCGATGACTACCACCTCCACCATCACCGAACAGACCCTCGACATTTGGGGCGGCCGACTGAGCATCACCGTCAAGGTGGCGGGGGCCGGTGCGCCGCTGCTGTACCTGCACCCGGCCGGCGGCCTGGTCTGGGACCCGTTCCTGACCCACCTGGCCTCGCGCTACACCGTCTACGCCCCCGAGTTCCCGGGCACCAGCGAAGGCAACCCCTACGCGATCCACACGATCGACACCCTCGGTGACATGGTCCTGGCCTACGAGGAACTGATCCGAGGGCTCGGACTCGAGCATCCGGTCGTGGTCGGGCAGTCCTTCGGCGGCATGCTCGCCGCCGAACTCGCCGCCGCGTTTCCCACCCTGCCGGAGAAGCTGATCCTGCTCGACCCGATCGGCCTGTGGAACGAGGACGCCCCGACCGCGAACTGGGTCGCCACCCCGCCCGCCCAGCTACCCGCGCTGCTGTTCCACGACCCCACCAGCGCGGCCGCCCAGGCGATGCTCGCCCCGTCCGACGACCTCGAACAACAGCAGGCCGCCGCCGCGGCGATGGTGTGGGCGTTCGGATGTACCGGCAAATTCACCTGGCCGATCCCCGACCGTGGACTCAAGCACCGCCTGCACCGCGTCACCGCACCCACGCTGATCGTCTGGGGCCGCAACGACAGCCTCGTCTCGGCGGATTACGCCGAGCACTTCCACAAGCTCGTCACCGACAGCACCGTCACCCTCATCGACGAGTGCGGCCACATCCCCCAGGTCGAAAAGCTCGACGACACCATCGAGGCCGTCGACAAGTTCCTCATCTGACCCGACACGCACCGCGCCTTCCCGACCGGCCCCCGACGCACCAGGAAGCCAACCATGACCCCAGCACTGGACCATCCCGCCCCCGACGCCTCCCCTGCGCACGAGCGCACCCCCGGCCTCGATCCGGCGACGATCCGCCGCGCCATGGGCCGCGTGCCCACCTCGGTCGCCGTTGTCACCGCCCTGTGCGCCGGGGAACCGGTCGGGATGACCATCGGCTCATTCACCTCGGTGTCCCTCGACCCCCCGCTGGTGGCGTTCTTCGCCTTCTCCGGTTCCTCGACCTTCGCCAAACTCCGTGACTGCGAACGGTTCTGCATCAACGTCCTCGCCGAAGACCAGCACGAGATCTGCTTCGGCTTCGCCACCCTCGACGGCGCCAAGTTCGACGTCGGCGAATGGGAGTACCACCACGGCATCCCCACCATCAAGAACGCCGTCACCACCGTGCTGTGCGAGCAGGACCAGGTATTCGAAACCGGCGACCACCTCGGCATGCTCGGCCGGGTCACCGACATCGAGTTCAGCGACAACAAGCCCCTGGTCTACTACCGCGGCCAAACCTCGCAACTCGACGACCACCCACAGCCGAACGACTGAGGCCGCTCCACTCGCCTCCGGGGCGCGGGCGGTACCCGCCTCACGAACACGATCCACCACGTGAGCGGAACTGCCAGCGCCAGGACACAACTCGACCACCCTTCACGGACAGCGCGAACTCCTGTCCGCGTTGGAGCCCAGGCTCGGACGACCGGAAACGCACACCTGTTCCACCCACACACCCACGATCGACGCGAAAATTACTGTTTTGGAGGCACACCCGCATGAGCCTGGTCTTCGATCACGTCACCCTCGGACAGCGTGTCCTGTTCGGCTCCGGCCGCGCCGCCGAGAACCTCGCGGCCGAGGTGGACCGGCTCGGCGCCAGCCGGGTGATGGTTATCGCCTCCCAATCCGAACATTCCGTCGCCCGGGAGGTAGCCGCGGGCATCGACGTGACCGTGTTCCACGACGACGTGGCCCCGCATGTCCCGGTCACCAAGGCCGACAAGGCGCGGGCGGCGGCAACGGAGAATGCGATCGACCTGTTGGTGTGCATCGGCGGCGGGTCGACCACCGGATTGGCGAAGGCCGTTGCGCTGACCACTGGACTGCCGATCGTCGCGGTACCCACCACCTACGCCGGCTCCGAGGCCACCAACGTGTGGGGCCTGACCGAAGCGGCACACAAAACCACCGGCGTCGACGATGCGGTCCTGCCCGCCACCGTCGTCTACGACGCCCAGCTGACGCTGTCCCTGCCGGTGGAACTGTCGGTCGCGTCCGGGCTCAACGCCATGGCGCACTGCATCGACTCGATGTGGGCGCCGCGCACCGACCCGATCAACAAGGCACTCGCCTCCGAAGGCATCCGGGCACTCGCCGACGGGCTGCCCGCGATCAAGGCCGATCCGCACGATGTGACCGGACGCGAGCAGGCCCAGTACGGCGCCTATCTGTCGGCCGTCGCATTCGCCTCCGCCGGCTCCGGTCTGCACCACCAGATCTGCCACGTCCTCGGAGGCGCGTACGACCTGCCCCACGCCCAGACCCACGCGACTGTCCTGCCCTACGTGCTCGCCTTCAACGCACCCGCCGCACCCGACGCCGAACGCCGGATCGCGGCCGCCTTCGGCACCGGCACCGCGAGCGCCGGACTCAACGACCTGCGGGTCGTACTCGACGCCCCCCGTGCGCTCAAGGACTGCGGCCTCGACGAGGCTGCCATCCCCGAGGCCGTCGAAAGGATCCTGCCCTTCGTACCTGACTCGAACCCCCGCCCGGTCACCTCTCACGACCTCGAGACCCTCCTGCTCGCAGCGCATTCCGGCGAAACCCCAGCCGGAACCTGATGTGCAACCGACAGACAGTGGCCGGGGCGGTCGGGGTCGCTCGTCTAGCGTTTGATGCCTGCGCCGCTCTCGCATCGATTCGCATTCGTCTGGGCCCACGCGACCGCCGTCGCGAACACAGCACGACGCGATCTCGCTTCCCCCAGGGAACCAGCGGACGCGCATCTTTGCGACCTGGGGGTCGTCGTGGAACTGACCTAGATAGATAGATTTGATTGCTTACGGT
>NZ_JBHUSF010000176.1:0-17796 GCF_042673295.1 Rhodococcus sp. NPDC057014 | reverse complement strand
GGCGAGGGCCTCAACGCTCCTGACTGGTTACAGGTAGTCAATCTCCTCTTCGGAGACGGTGCGGCCGGTTCCCAGCTCGATCAGGGCGACCTTTGCGGCGACGAACTCCTCGTGTGAATCGCCTCCGATCGATGCGCGGTAGCGAGCGCGCGCGGCGTCCAGTTCGGCGGACCCCTCGACGATTGCAGTGTTGGACATGTGCATCTCCCCTCGTTGTCGGTGGCCTTACATTACAACGTGACATTGTGTTGTACAAATGGGGTGTGTAGTGGGCGTGTAGTACCGGCGTTTCGCCTGTGTCATGGTGTGCGCAGACGACACATCCAGAATGGGTCGAAGGGGGAGTATCCGTGCGCTGGAGAGGAGTGCGTGCGTCCACCCGGCTGCAACTGATCATGTTGCCGACCGCCGCGGTGTCGATCGCACAGGCTGCGACCACGACCGACTCGCCGGTTGTGGCGATGTGGGCGTTTCTCATCGCCGGCCTCGCCGCGCACGCGTGGTACCGGGCTGCCGAACCGAACCCGCACGACGGCCGTCGGCCGTGACGGCACCCTCGCACCCGTAGCGGGGCTGCGCAGTGCGCTCGCGCGCGGGAGACGGGGACATGTCATCGTCGCAGCGCAGCGTGCTGATCCGGGGCGTTGATCCGTACGGGCCGGCGATCGGTGGATCCGCCCCGGCCCGGTGTGCGCACCCGCTACCGTTTCGGATATGGGGACCACCTTCCACGGGCCGAGCCCGTGGCCGCACATCACCCGGGCCATCCGCACCCGCGGAACCCGGCATGCTGCGATCGCCCACCTGGGCCAAGACGCGCCTACCCTGTTGCCGCTGCGCGCAGGTGACGTCCTCGTCGTCAACGCCTCCCGCGCCGCGGTCCGCGCCCACCTGACCTCCCCGGTGGCGCTCGCGTATTACCGGGATGCCGGGGTGCGGGTGCTGTCCTCGCCGGACCTGCACGCCAATGTCATCGCCACCGAGCGGTGGGCGGTCATCGGCTCCGCGAATGCCTCGCACAGTTCGACCATCGCCGTCGAGGGGGTGGTCATCACCGACGACCCGGACCTTGTTGCCTCGGTGCGGGGGTTCATCGACGGTATCGAGGAGGTCACCGAGGTCGATCAGGTGTTCCTCGACAACGCCGTCGCGCAGTGGCAGATCGGGCGGGCGGTGCCGATCCCCGGGGTCAGCGGCCGCGGACAGGCCGACCCCGGCTTCCTGCCCGCCAAGATCACCCGAATGTTTCTGCGGCACATCATCGAATATCAACCCGAGCCGACCGAGCAGCACGCCTGGGCCGCCGAGTCGCGTCACCGCCGCGCCCCTGCCGGGCCGGCAGCGAAGTACCAGCTCGAATGGTTCCATCACGACAAATCCGACCCCCGCCTGCGCCGTGGTGACGTCCTCGTGTTCGTCACCGCGGACCACCAGTGGCTCCATGCGCCAGCCGTGGTCGATTCCGAGGCGATCGCGATCCCGCGCTCCCCCGGTGCCGTCGGGCACCTGCTGCGCGGCCGCACGGACCTGGACCCGATTCCGGTGCCGGTCGCGGAGCAGATCCTCGCCGACGCCGGGCACCCGGGTGCCCGGCTCCGAGTCGATCATCGCATCGCGTCCCCCAGCCTGCGGGCCGCGGTGCTGGGGCTCTGGAACCTCTAAAACCCACCGCCCCACCATGTGCCGTGACCAGGGGTAACGACACGTCCCCTCCGTGATCGGGCACCGACATCACCGCGACCATCGGGGGCGTCACCGGTGTGGTCGCCGGCCCGCGCCGGCTCTGCACCCACTCGGGTGGGTTCACGCCAGGGCCAGAACGCGGGAGCGGGCCTCCAGGTAGCGGGCGAGGAGATCGAGCATCGACACGTCCGGGTGGACGAGTTCGGGAAGGTCCTTCGCGCTCGTGATCCTCCGGTCGACCGCGGCGACCTGTCGGCGGCATTCGCCGAGCGCCTCCGGTGTGATGGTGCCGGTGTCGAGCCGGTCGGTGAGGTACCGAATTGACTGCTCCAGAACCAGTCCCGGGTTGCGGGTGGTGTTGCCGGCCCGGCGGGTTTCGACCATCTGCCACCACTGGTCCAGCTCGGCCAGCACCGTGGGATCGGCGACCGCGATCCGCAGAGTGCGGTCGATGGACCGCGGATCGGTGATGTCGACCTCGGCCACACCTGCTGCGCGGGTGAGGATCTGGCCGAGTTGATGGTTGTCGAGACCATCGCCGCGGCTCCACCAGTACGACACCATCACAGCCCCCTTGCTCGCTACGGCCAACTCCCCCGTCAGACCCTGTTCCCTTCAGTAAGACTGACAATGTTCGAGTTCATCCTCACAGCCCGGCAATCGTCCCGGAGTTCCGGGGCGGGGCTGCGGGTTTCGGGGCTGCGGATCAGCGGGTCAGGCTGTGCGGCGGGCGGTGTCGGTGACCGCGCACATCGGACACAACGTGCGCTCGCCGACGATCCACCCATTGGTCCGGGCGAAGGCCACCGCCTGCGGCCGACCGTCAACGGCTGCGGCGAAGGTGCGCTCACACAGATCGCATCGCAACGTCCAGCCGTGTCTGCCTGCCGATCGCACCAATGCATGAACAGTCATGTTGTCCCCCGACGTCGACTCCGTGCCCCCCAGCATGGCACAACCCCCCGACGTGGCGACCCACGCAGGCCGGTCCCCGAACGTCACAACCCCATCATCATGAGCTGAGCCAGGAGCAGTAGCCGGGGTTGGGTTCGGTCACACTGGGTGTGTTGACGGCGATGCAGGGGATGCCGGCATTCTGGTAGATCTTCTCGACGGAGCCGTAGATTCCGGCAATCGGGTTGTACGAGAGTACGAAGTCAGGTTTGCTCTGCGCGACCAGTCGCGCGTTCGACGACACCGTCGAGGCGTCCAGGGCGTTGTCGTACGTCTCGAGCTTGACTCCCGTTGTGCTGGCGGCAGCTTTCACACCGTCCTGGAGAAGGACGTAGAGGGGTGCGGCGTCTGTGGCGTTTGTGTACGCCATCGAGAGTCCGGCAATGGACGTGTCCGCGGCGGCACCGGAGACTGGCGGGGCGTCATTTGTCGCACACGACGCCGTGATCGTGATGCCGAGGGTGATTCCAATCGCGATCAGGGATCGGTGGGCGCGGTTCCATCGTGTGCGGTTCGGTCTTGTTGTCATGGGTTCCTCGCTTCGCGCGCGACGTGGGGGTCGCGCATGGTCCTGCAGATGCGGACTGGGGGTGAATCCCTGTGTGGGCTGATGTTCAGGATGAGGCGGTCACCTGGGTCCGGAGGTTGCTGAGGCCGACCGCGGCCAAGAGGACGACCCCGGTGACGATCTGCTGGTAGAAGGCCGAGACATGGAGGAGGGTCAGTCCGTTGGCCAGGACACCGAGGACCAGAACACCGGCCAGGGTGCCGAGGGCACCACCCGAGCCTCCTTTCAACGAGCCGCCACCCAGTACGACCGCGGCGACCGACAGCAGCGCTGCGGTCGTTCCGAGGTTGCCGTCGCCTGCGAGGAGTTGGCTGGCGAGGATGACTCCGCCGACTGCGGCCAAGGTGCCGCTGAATGCGTAGACGCTGATGGTGATCGCATCGACTCGCATTCCCGCGAGCCAACTTGCTTCTCGATTGCCTCCGAGTGCGTACAGGGACCGACCATAGGTGGTGAAGCGCAACACCACGGTGATCGCAACGAATGCGCTACCCGTGAGCCACACCTGGTTCGGAACGAGCCCGATATCGGTGTCGGCGAGGAATCCGGCAGTGAGGTTGGCGATCGGGATGCTCTGGCCCTCCGCGAGGGTGAATGCGAGACCTCCGGAGATCGAGAGCATCCCGAGGGTGGTGATCAGCGGATTGATCTTCCCCTTGGTGACGATCACCCCGTTGACGACACCGACCAGCACGCCCACCAGCACCGCTCCGACGATCGACAGGAGAACGGATGTGCCGGCATTGACGAGTTTCGCGAAGACCACTGCGGCCAGCGGCGCAACCCCGGCGACGGAGAGATCGAATCCCCCGGCGATGATCACCAGCGTCTGGCCGAGCGCGACAAGACCGATGAAGGAGATCCCGGTCAGAATCCCGATGGCATTGCCACTGGAAATGAATGCCGGCGACAGCGAGGAGAAGACACCGATCAGGATGACCAGAAACGCCGAAATGCCCAACGACTGCACAAGGACATTGCGGGTTCGGGCACTCCGATGCCGTGCCATGGAGGGTGCAGTGCCCTCCCGACTTCCTGCCTCGCGAGTGGTAATGGCTGAGCTCACTGTTTCTCCTACATCATGCTGCCGCAAGGCGGATGACTTGTTCTTGGGTGATTGCATCCCCACCGAGTTCGGCGACGAGTGTTCCGTTTCGGATGACCAGCAGTCGGTCGCTGACATCGACGGCTTCTTCGACATCGGAGGTGATGACCAGGACGGCAACGCCGTCATCTGCGAGGGCGCGGAGCGTTTCGTGCATCTCGTGTCGGGCGCCGATGTCGACGCCGCGCGTCGGCTCGTGTACGACCAGCGCCGACGGCTCGGTTGCCAAGCGGCTCGCGAGCAGCACCTTTTGTTGGTTACCTCCGGACAGCTCACCGACAGATTGACGCAGGGATGAGGCCTTCAGATGAAAGCGGTCCGCCCAATATGCCGCTAGATCGTCCTCGCGGCGGGCGGTGATCAATCCCGCGGTTGCCAGTCTCCGACGGATCAGCATGCTGATCGACCCGGACACGGACATCGGCAGAACCAGTCCCTCGTTCTTGCGGTCCGGGGGTAGGTAAGCGATCCCAGAAGACATCGCTTCTCTGGGGGTGCGGAAGATCCGCAACTCTTTCCCGCTGATGGTGAGCGTGCCGGTGATGTCGGGTCGCCGCCCGCCTAGTCCCTCGGCCACCAGTTCCGAACCGCCGCCACGGATTCCGTAGATTCCGACGACCTCACCCGCGTGCAGTGCGAAAGACACATCGGACAGTCCAGGTCTCCCGTCGACATTCCAGCTATCTACAGTGAGGACCCGCTCTCCCCCACCCGAGCGTTTTCGCCTCATCTCCAGGACGTGGCTCTTGGCGCCGAGCATCTGCTCGATGAATGTGGTATTGGGCGTGGTGCGTGGGCTTGCAGAGAATACTCGTTCACCATCACGGAAGACATCGATGCGATCCGCATGCTCACTGATCTGATCGAGATGGTGGGAGATGACGATGATGCCGATCCCGTGTTGCCGCAGTTCACGGAGGATGGCATACAACTTGGCACTCTCGTCCGCGGTGAGCGCCGCGGTGGGCTCGTCGAGGATGAGGACCTTGGATTCGCGTCCGAGTGCCTTGACGATCTCCACAATTTGGCGATCGGCGAGGCTGAGGCTCGCCATCGTGCGGTCAACCGCAACCTCGAGTCCGGCGCGTTGCATGACGCCGAGTGCTTCGCTTCTGATCGCCTTGCGGGTCGTGACGCCCTTCCGGCTGGGCAGCCGATTCAGCATGACGTTCTCGGCAACCGCCAAGTCCGGAACATACGCCAGCTCTTGCGGGATGAGCGCGATTCCGTGGTTCAGGGCTTCGCGCGGAGATCCGAAGGTCGACTCGATGCCGCCGAGCTGCAGCGTCCCCGTGTCCGATCGCTCGGCTCCGGTGAGAATCTTGGCGAAGGTCGATTTGCCCGCCCCATTCTCCCCGATGATCGCCACACATTCCCCTGCCGCCAGCTCGAAGTCGGTAGGTTTCAGCGCCTGGTTTCCTGCGAATTTCTTGCTGATACCGATCGCGCGTAGGACCATCTCGGTTGGGTCGGTTTTCGCGACCGGCCGCCCATCCATATCACTCGTGCTGGTCATTCAGGACACCTCCGCGCCGGGCCGCCACCGCGGTGGGCGGGGGTCTGTCGTGCTCGCCGCGATCCGGGAGCGAATCTGTAGGGATGCATACTGTTTTCCTTCCGCGACTTCGGGTCGAGGCGTGGCGGGATGCACTTCGAGATGCCACCGTCAGCTGATTCGGCGGTCGACGCCTCGGCCCGTGCAGCAAGCGTATGGACCGTGTGCACCTGGGGGTATCCGCATATTTACGTATTGACCAGCCGAAAAAAGTAGCAAAAAGGTAGTGTGGTCGAGACAATAGACCCTTATGCTGTATGGCATGGATCACACACTCTGGAGTGTCGTGCTGAGTCAATCGGCCACCACTCCCGTCGCAGACCGATGCCGTAGCGTGGTGGACCTGGTCATCCGGGAAACTCAGGCCACCTCCGTGACCGTCTGCGCGGTGTCACCTCACGACGGCGCTCACCATGCTCTGCTGAATGTCGGATACCCGGACGACGTCCTCGAATACATCCTGGCCCCCCGGTTCACGGAGGGATGTTCCGGATTTCGCAGCGTACGGAACAATCCCGACGTCATCTACAGCTGGGACGACCTACCCGGTTTCCGGGACACCTACACGGCATTCGGCGTATTCCAACCATCGGGTTTCAACAACGGCGTATCGGTGATGCTGCGAGACAACACCGGCCGCACGATAGGCGTCGTCCACGCCAGCGTCCGCGACAGAGACTTCCAACCCGACACCAAGGACACGCTCGCTTCCATACGTCCTCTGCTGATGGAATGGACGGCCCTGATATCCAGGTTCGCAGATGCACACCTGTCCGCCAGAGAACACGAAGTGCTCTCGCTCATGCGCGATGGCCTGCCCAACGCAGAGATCGCCAAAGCGTTGACACTCGCCCCACGCACCGTCTCCACCCATGTCGAGCGCGTGCTGCACAAACTCCGGACCACCAATCGCACCGAGGCTGCCGTCCTCGCCGAACGCGCCGGCCTCCCGCGCTCGGCGCACGTCCGGCGACAGCCGGCTGGCCACGCCCTCGGCATCCCCGCAGAGCAACCACGGGACAACCTCGTGCTGGCCTCGGTGGGTCATTGAGGCGTACCTGGGCATCCCGCGAATATCCGGGCACCGGGCCCGTCCCGATGTTCCACCCGTTCGTCCGCGCGGAACCCCCGCCCATTTGGCCGCCGGCGGTCCCTCCGGCCTGCTCACGCAGATCGCGCCGACACATTGTCCAACGCACCTCCGCCCGCGACGCTTCGTGTGGGCGCCCGTCCCCGGTCGGCTCGACAATGAAGTCAGACTAATGGTCGAAAAAGTACTCCAAAAGGTGTAGCGTTGCGTTTCGAACCGCCCAATTACCTGCTCAACAATAGGTTTCGATGCAGTGCCGCGATCGCCCGAGGAGGGCTGTAGCTTGCGCGCGGCCCGGATCAGCGGCTCGAAATTCGTATCACAATTCGCCGCGGAAGCGGCATCTCAATTCTGGCGAGAGTAAGACACCGTGTCAGACCATGAGGATCCACCAACGGATGGCTTGCGCCCCAATGCTGTAGGCACTGTCGGTATCGTCTTCTTTGTGCTCGCGTTTGCAGCCCCATTGGCCGCGATCGCCGGCGTAGCTCCCATCGTGTTCGGAACCGCAGGCAGTGTCGGCGCCCCCGGCATCTATGCAGTGTGCACTCTTGTGCTGCTGGTGTTTTCAGTGGGCTTCGCTGCAATGAGCCGGCGGCATTCCGGCCCGGGGGGTTTCGCTGTCTACGTGGCGAAGGCGTTCGGCTCGCGACCCGGTTTCAGTGCGTCCTTCGTGGCTATTCTCGGATACAACGCCTTCCTGAGCGGCAACTTGGGCTTGTTCGGGTACATGATGTCGCAATTGTGCGAGCGCAAGCTGTCGGTGGACGTCCCTTGGTGGGTATTTGCCCTCGCGGCCGTTGCCTTGATGTGTGTGCTTGGCTATCGCGAGATTGATCTGAGCGTCAAAGTGCTCGGCGTACTGCTGATTGTCGAAATGGCCATCATCTTGGTCCTGGATGTCGCGACGTTGCTCCGCGGTGGCTACGACGGCATCAATTTCGACGGGTTCACGATTCGTGCGATGTCGAGTGGTGCACCGGGCATCGTATTCCTGGTGGCATTTGCGTGCTTCGTCGGGTTCGAGGCGACGACTCTCTACGGTGAAGAGGCCCGTGACAGGCGGCGCACCATCCCCCGTGCCACGTACATCGCGGTGCTCGTGGTCGGTGTCTTCTACACGTTGGTGATGTGGATATTCCAGATTGGCTATGGAAACGAGGAAGCCGCGCGGGTGGCGACCGAGGATCCCGGAAACTTCCTGTTCGCGATCAACACCCACTATGTGGGCAGCTGGTCGACCGATGCCATGGAGTGGCTCCTTGCCACCAGCATCTTCGCGGCGGTCTTGTCCATGCACAATGCGCTGTCACGGTACCTCTTCGCGTTAGGCAGGGATGGAGCGTTACCGTCGCCGGTCGGCAGACCCCACCCTCGGCACCGCTCACCGCACCGGGCGAACCTGATCCAGACGGCCGTGACGTTGTCGATCGTCAGCGTCTTTGCGCTCTTCGGCGCCGACCCGTACGTGCAGCTGTACTCGTGGCTCGTAGGCATCGGTTCCGTCTCGATCCTGGTGCTCTACATGGCCTCGTCGCTTGCGGTGTGCTTCGTGCTTCGCTCCACCCACGACGAGAACCGGCTATGGGTGACAACGATCGCCCCCGTCATCGCCTTCGTAGCGATCGGCTTCTTCCTGTGGCTCGCCATCGACAACTACCAGTCCCTGACCGGTTCGAATTCCTCGCTCGTGAACCATCTCTGGCTTCTCATTCCACTATTCGCCGCAATCGGGGCAGCAGTGACCCGCAACATCACATTCGGTGCCGCTACCCCAATCGAACAGAAGGAAACAGCATGACCGAGTATGTCGAAACACCTCGCGGCCGCTTCGGGGTCGAGTTCAGTGGTGATCATTCGGGACCAACCCTGATGTTCGTCGCAGGACTCGGTGACGACATGTCGTCCTGGTCGACCGTTCTCGACGCCTTTGCCGACTACCACTGCGTGGTCTACGACAACCGCGGTATCGGGACCAGCCCCATCACCGAAGGCCCCTACCGCATCGAACAACTGGCCGACGATGCCCACGCCATTCACCGATCCCTCGATCTGGGCCCGGTCGTCGCGATCGGATCATCGATGGGGGGCGCCATCTGCCAGGAGTGGGCCCTCAAGCATCCCGACGATCTCAACGGTCTGGTGCTGACCAACACGTGGTCCGAGCAACAGGTATTCGGCGACGTCATCTTCGAACATTGGCAGACGCTGGCCGCCAAGGGGCTTGCAACCGAGCTGATCGATTCGTTGCTGCTGTTCTGCCTGTCCGCTCCCTTCTTGCAGGCCCATCCCGAAGCGGTCCAGGAATTCCGACGAATGCCCGTCCCAGACCTGCAAGGGTTCCACGCGGCGGCGCAAGCATGCCGCGAGCATGAGACAATGTCTCGTTTGTCCGGTATTCACCAGCCCACGCTCGTCGTCGGCGGAACCTACGACATTCTCACCCGGCCCGAACTTTCCCAGCGGCTGGCTAGACAGTTGCCCAACGCGACCTTGGAGATGGTGGATGCCGCGCACATGATCTTCGCCGAGGCAGCGGAACCGTGGCAACAGGTGGTTCGGGCATGGCTCGACAAGCAATTTCCCGGCGGCGGCAATACCACCAAGTGACGACTGATATCACCGGGCGCAGAGAAGCACCTTCACTGGTGAATGTTGCCGGCTGAGGGCCGCACCAGGGTACCGGCCGCCTGGCTGCGAGCGCTAGGCGGAAACCCGTTCGGCTCGCCGCTGGTCGTGCTGCTCACGGACTCCAGGCGGGCCACGCAACGACCTCGGCCCGTCGTCCTTGCGGACTATCCTGGGGGAAGCGTCTCAGAGGTGGTGACGGCCGATGGCGGACGACCCGGGGGCCACACAGCGCGAGCCGGACATCGCGGTCGAGTTGGCCGTCGCCGGCTTCGACGAGGCTGAGGAGATCGGACGCGGGGGTTTCGGGGTCGTCTACCGCTGCCTTCAGGAGGATCTCGACCGCACGGTGGCCGTGAAGGTACTCACCACGGACCTCGATCCCGAGAACCTCGCGCGTTTCGTGCGCGAGCAGCGTGCGATGGGCCGGATGTCCGGGCACCCGAACATCGTCGACCTCTACCAGGTCGGGGTCACCGGGAGGGGGCGCCCCTTCCTGGTCATGCCGTATCACTCGCACGGGTCCCTGGATGCGCTGATCCGCCGGGAAGGACCGATCGGGTGGGAGCAGGTGCTCCGGCTCGGGATCAAGATCGCCGGGGCGCTCGAGACCGCCCACCGCAGCGGCACGCTGCACCGGGACGTCAAGCCCGCGAACATCCTGCTGACCGACTACGACGAGCCGCAACTCACCGACTTCGGGATCGCGCGGATCTCGGGCGGGTTCGAGACCACGGCGGGCTCGATCACGGGCTCGCCGGCCTTCACCGCACCCGAGGTACTCGAAGGTCGGCCACCGACTGTCGCCTCGGATGTGTACAGCCTGGGGTCGACGATGTTCTGTGCGCTCACCGGACATGCCGCGTTCGAGCGGCACAGCGGCGAGCAGGTGATCGCCCAGTTCCTGCGGATCTCCACGCAGCCCGTCCCTGACCTGCGCGACGCCGATGTCCCCGACGACGTCTGCAACGCCGTGGAACAGGCGATGTCCCGCGCCGTGGAAGAGCGGCCGGGCAGTGCGGCCGAGTTCGGGAACGAGCTTCGTGCCACCCAGCGCCGCAACGGGATCGTCGTCGACGATCTGCATGTTCCCGCCGTGCGTGCCGGTGATCCTCGCTCCACCCCCGGGACGGGGATGGAGCATGCCGCGCAGCGGCCTCCGCGGGTGTACCCCATGTCGTCACCACGCACACCGCCGGTGCCGGTGACCAAATTCCGTCCGCCCACCACTACCCGGCAGTTGGTGCGCCGTGATCGGCTCCTCGCCATGTTGCGGACTGCCGGGGAGCGTCGGTTGGTCTTGGTTCACGCACCTGCGGGATTCGGGAAGAGCAGCCTCGTCGCGCAGTGGCGCGACGAACTGGTCGCCGACGGAATCACCGTCGCCTGGCTGACGGTCGACCGCGACGACAACAATGGCGCGTGGTTCCTCTCGCACCTGGTGGAGGCGATCCGGTTGGTCCGCCCGGGGTTGGTTGGCGAGCTTGGGCAGGCACTCGAGGAGCACGGGCAGGCGGTGGAGCGGTTCGTGGTGACCTCGCTGATCAACCGGCTCCACGACAGTGGGGAGCCCCTCGTGGTCGTGATCGACGACTGGCATCGGGTGACCGCCGCGGAGCCGATCGCGACGGTGGAGTTCCTGCTCGACAACGGTTGTCATCACCTGCGGATCGTGGTGGCCAGCCGCAGCCGGTCGAATCTGCCGTTGAGCCGAATGCGGGTGCACGACGAGCTGCGGGAGGTCGGTCCCGAGGAGTTGAGTTTCGATTTCCCCGAATCCCGCCGCTTCTTCGGTGGTCCGGGGCAGATCGCGCTGACCGATTCCGACGTCGAGGAGCTGCGGGCGTCGACGGACGGCTGGGTCGCGGCGCTGCAGCTGGCGTCACTGTCGCTGAGGGAGGCCGGTGACGCGGCGGGCCTGGTCGAACAGTTCCGTGCCGGAAACGACACCCTGGGTGAGTATCTCGCCGAGAACGTGCTCGACGCCCTCGAGCCCGATGTGCTCGATTTCGTCCTCGTCACCGCGATCCCGGACCGGGTGTGCGGCGACCTGGCGTCCGCGTTGGCCGAGGTCCCCGACGGTGCGGTCCGCCTCGAGCGCGTCGTCGCCCGTGATCTGTTCCTGGACCGCACGGGCGACGACCGCCGGTGGTACCGCTATCACAACCTGTTCGCGCAGGTGCTCCGGCAGCGGCTCGAACGCGATCATCCGGGCCGGATCGCGCAGTTGCACCGCACGGCGTCCGCGTGGTTCCGGGAGCGGCACATGCTCGGTGAGGCCCTCGATCACCTTCTCGCCGCCGGCGACAGGCGGGGGGCGCTGGATCTGCTCGAGCGCGACGACCTGTATCTGCTCGATCGGTCGCAGATGTCGACGCTGCTCGGCTTGATCGCGAAGTTGCCGGCGGATCTGGTGCTGTCGAGTCCGCGACTGCAGTTGACGATCGGATGGGCGAATGCCGAGCTGCAGCGTATCGACGTCGCGGTCGAGGCTCGGCGGCACGCGCTCGAGCTGCTCGACCTTCTCGAGCTCCCCACCGAGCTGCGCTCGCGGATGCGGGTGGAAGCCGATGTTCTCCAAGCGAATATCGACGCCACCACGGACCGGGTCGCTGGGATCACGGACTTGGTCGCCGAATGCCTGGCCAACCCGGCGGGGCAACATCCGTTCGTGGTGTCGATGGCCGCACTGCTTGTCACTATCGCCGACACATACGAGTTCCGCTTTCGGGATGCCTATCGCCGACAGACCTGGGCAGCTCCGTACCACAGCAGAACGACTGGTCCGTACACTGTTGCCTATGGGTATTGCTTTGCCGGTATGGCGAAAGCGGAACAACTGGACCTGACCGGTGCAGCGGAGTTGTACCGCAGGGCCTTTCAACTTGTCCGCGATGCCGGAAACACGCAATCTCAGCACGCCCGGCTCACCCGTGCTCTGCTCGCCGAGATGTTGTACGAGCAGAACCGTCTCGCCGAGGCCGATGAGTTGCTCAGCGAGACGTTCGACCCGGCCGCGCTCGGTGGCGCTCCGGATTTCATGATTCGCCACTATTGTCTGCGCGCGCGAATCCTCTGTGCCCGCGGTGACCGTATCGGCGCGGCGAAGGAGCTCGACGAGGGTGTCGGGACCGCAGCCCGGTTCTCGCTTCCGCGGCTGCGGGCGGCCGTCGACACCGAACGTATCCGGCTCGGTCTTCCGCCGCGCCCTGGATTCGTCGCTGTCACCCGCAACTCGCACCCGGAACCGGTCGACGGAATCGAGCAGATTACCGCGCAGCTCGAGGACGAGACGGCCATCCTGCTGCTGGTGCGCACCGGTGAGCCAACGGCGAGCCGGCTCGCCTGCCAGTGGGCGGAGGACTGGGTGGGGGCGCTCGCCGGGACCGGACGTGAACTGGCGCGGCTGTACGCCATGCGCCTGCTGGCCTCGTGTCTGTGGGCGGCCGGGCGCGCCGACGACGCCGAGGCGGCGCTGGTTCCCGTCGTGGTCGAGTGCGCCCGGCACGAACTGGTCCGATTCCTCGCGGACGGCGGCACAGACGTTGTCGCCGCCACCGCCTCTTTGCGTACCCACCTGGCAGAGCCGAAAGGGGCCGACCTCTACCCCGGCCTGTCCGGCGCGTTCCTCGACACCGCGCTTGCCGCTGCCGCTGAGGTTCACTGACACCGTGTGCGCGGCAGAGGGCAGATTTCCGTTTCCTTGTTCGGCAGTCACGCATCGGCTAGCGCGAAACCGACTCCCCTTACCGTCTGCAGTGCGTGGGACGCACCGATGCTGCCGAGCTTTCGGCGCAGCGACCAGATGTGCGCGTTGAGGACGTTCGTCGTCGTCTCCTCGGCGATGCCCCACACCAACATCAGGAGGTGACGACGGGGGACGACCCTTCCTTCGCTGTCGGCCAGCACTGCCAACAGATTGAATTCGGTCGGGGTCAGGGCCGTGTGAAGGCCCAGGCGTTCGACGATGTTGCACTCCCGCTGCAGGACCAGTTCCTTGGTTCTGCCAACCGGGCGTTGTGGGGCTCGTTGCATTCGCCGGAGGATTGCCCGAGTCCAGGCGACCAGTTCTCTCGTGGTCAGGGAGGCATCGAGGACGTGATCGGCCCCCGAATCGAAGAAGGCGACGCGGTCGTCGACCGTCTCGACACTGCCGACGACGACGATGGCGGCGTTCACCCGTGTGGCCCTGAGAGCCTGCACGGTGCCGATTCCTTCCCTGCGGTGTGATTGCACTCGGATGACCACCACGCCGGGGCACAACCCGCTGGCGCGGAGTTGGTCGACGACGCCGTAATCGACGGTTGAGTCGACCAGGAGAACACATGTGGGAACTCCGGCAGTGGACGATCTCATCGGCTTCCTGATCGGCTCGCCGGACCGTTCGGCCGCACGCCGCCACCCTTGCTCGGGGCTCGCGGTCACCGCCGGCGATCTTGCGTCCTCACGTCGTCTGCCGATACCTTTCGGCTCGCTCTCCTGCACTCTCAGCGGTTCCGACCCGCTCCCTCAGAAGCCTCAGGGCCCTCCGTTCGCTGCCCCGTCTCCGACCAGCGCCGTGGCGCCGGGCTTCCTCGCCCCCCTCTTTCCCGTGACGAAGCTGCGGAGAAGTTCGAGGGCATGCGGCTCGTTCCGCCACAGCACTTCTGGATGCCACTGCACCGCGACGAGGCGATCGGACGCGATCTCGAAGGCCTCTACGAGACCGTCGTCGGTGTAGGCGACCGCTCGCGCCGACGGCGCCAGGGTCTTGATGCCCTGATGGTGCTGACTGTTGACGGGGACGATCCCGTCGATCCCCATCCAGTCGGCGAGGAGGGTGTCCGCTTCCACCTGCACCGAGTGCAGGCTGTCGATCAGGGCTTCCTCGCTGTGCCAGTGCCCGGTGCGCCCGACCCAGTCCCGGGCCAGATCAGCGTAGAGCGTGCCGCCGAGCGCGACATTGGCCAACTGCGCTCCGCGACAGATGGCGAGGATGGGAATTCCACGCGCACGCGCGATCTCGAGTGCGGCGAGTTCGTTCGTATCTCGATGGGGATTGATCTTCTGGATACGCGGGTCGTCGAGTGAGCCGCCGTACAGGGAAGGGTCGACGTCCACTCCCCCGCTGATGAGCAGACCGTCGACACACTCGAGAATCGCGGCAAGGTCGGTTCGCGGTTTACCGCAATCGACGGCGACCGGTGCTGCGCCGGCGACGACGATGCCGCGGAACATCTCCTTCCAGTGGACGAACCCGGGCAGTTCGTCGAAGTCGAGCGTGACTGCGATGACAGGGATCTCTGTGCTCATCGACATTCCTCCTTCTGCACTGCCTGTGCAGGATCGGTTTACCCGCGACCTACCCGATGTGCAGCTCAGAAGACCGACCAGCCGGCCAACCGGGCGAACTCCTCGATCGCGGCCACTCCCCCGGCGGAGTTGCCGTCGGTGTCGAGCGGCGGGCTCCACACGCAGACGGTGCCTAGCCCCGGCATGATGGCGAGGACGCCACCGCCGATGCCGCTCTTGGCGGGCAGGCCGATCCGGTATGCGACGTCGCCGGCCGCGCCGTACATGCCTGACATCAGCAGAACCGCGTTGACCCGGCGGACGGATCCGCTGTCGAGGACGGTCGCGTCGGCCGAGCGGTCGGCCAGGAAGAGCGCCGACTTCGCGACCGTTTCCACGGACGCGGCGATCGCACACTGGGCGAAGTACTGCGTGAGTACTCGATCTATCCCGTTGACGAGTTTGCCGTGCTCGGCGAGGACGTGCGCGATGGCCGCGTTGCGGTGGTCGGCGACAGTCTCCGAGAGCGCGACGCGACCGTCGGAGTTGATCACCGCGGTACCGGAGGTCGAGGCCAGGAGATCGATGGTGGCACCCACCGCGTCCCCGGTGAGTTCGATCAGCCGGTCGGTGACCACGAGGGCGCCCGGATTGACGAAGGGGTTGCGTGGTCGGCCGAGGTTGCGTTCGAGCTCGGCCACCGAGCCATAGCCGGAGTCGGTCGGCCCCCATCCGATGTGGTCCCACACCGCGGGGTTGCGTTGCAGGAGTGCACACAGGGCGAAGAGCTTGGAGAGGCTCTGGATCGAAAACGGTTCGGTTCCGTCCCCAGCGGTGAGCACGCAGCCGTCCACGGTCGCCACGGCCATGCCGAACTTCGTCGGTGGCACCGAGCTGAGCGCCGGTACCTGGGTCGAGACGTGCCCGGCCACCGCGGCGGCGCGACCGTGCTCGGCAGCGATGTCGAGATACTCCTGGAGCTGATCGATGCGCGTCTCGAGTCGCGCGAGATGAACGGAGATTTCGCACCTCGGATTTCACTGGGGTACAACGGCGTAAAGAGCGAACCCTTTTTGGACGGCACGTGTGGCGATCTGGCGCCCGATACGGCAGCCGAGCCGTGCGCACAATAACCGATCCCGTGACCAACCGGTGGCCACAGGACTGACAAGACGACACTAAACGCACTAATAGAACTAGTCAATAGACCATTTCTCTGATCGGCGACCGGCCGGGACGCGGCGTGCGTCGCCGATGTTTCGGTCAGAAGAAAAATGTGTCCCAAACCACTTTTTCTGGTCTACTGGTCTTGTCTTTAGGCCTTTTACGGCCTTAGGCTCATCGAGCAGACAAAGCGAAAGGTAGATCCCGCATGATCGCCAACTCACACCCTCCAGAGGGCCCCTCCCCCACCGGCCCCGCGGCCGACCCCGCTCAACTCAAGCGTGGCGCGATCGGTCTCGTCGGTGTCGTCTTCATGGTGGTGGCGTTCTCGGCGCCGATCACCGCGATGACCGGCAATCTGCCCGTCGCGGTCGGATTCGGCAACGGCATCGGGGCGCCGGCGGGCTTCATCATCGCCACCGTGGTGCTGACGATCTTCAGCGTCGGATTCGTGGCGTTGGCCAAGCACATCACCGCGGCGGGTGCCTTCTACACGTTCGTCTCCCGCGGGTGGTCGAAAATTCCCGGCCTGGCAGCGGGCGTGATGTCGATGGGGACCTACATGATCATGGAAGCCGGTCTCGTCGGGATCTTCTCCGCGTTCGCCAAGCAGGCGGTCGGTTCCCAGTTCGGCCTCGATCTGCCGTGGGAGCTGTATGGATTCGGTTGTGTGGCGGTGATCGCGGTCCTGTCGCACAAGGACATCTCGGTCGCCGCCAAGGTCCTCGGTGTGGTGCTGGTCTGTGAGATCGGGATGCTGACGATCACCGCTGTTCGGTCCTTGAGCACCGGTGGACCCGACGGCATCATCTGGTCCTCCCTCAATCCCGCCAGCGCACTGAGCACGAACGGAGTTGCCGGAGGGGTAGTCGGGTTGGGCCTGTTGATGGCGTTCTGGTCCTGGGTCGGGTTCGAATCGACCGCCATCTACGGCGAGGAATCCAAGGACCCGAAGAAGATCGTCCCGCGAGCGACGATGATCGCCGTCATCGGCATCGGCGTCTTCTATACCTTCATCTCCTGGGGCGTGGTCACCGGTAACGGTGCACATCAAGCCGTCGAACGCGCCTCCGGACCCAATCCCTTCGAGCTGCTGTATGCACCGACACGCGAGTACGTCGGCGCGTGGGGTGTGACGGTCTTCGAATGGCTCGTCCTCGGCGGGTCCTTCGCCTGCGCTCTGGCCATCCACAACTCCGCTGCGCGGTATCTGTTCGCGTTCGGCCGCGACGGGCTGCTGTGGCGCCGGCTCGGTGAGGCTCACCCGAAGCATGCCTCGCCGTGGATCGCTTCGCTCACCCAGAGCATCTTCGCCGCGCTCATCCTGGTGCTCTGCTCACTGACCAACTCCGATCCCTACGCCGTGCTCTTCGTGCTGGTCGGCGTCCTGGCGACGCTGTGCCTGCTGATCGTGCAGACGATGTGTTCGATTTCGGTCATCATCTACTTCCACGTCCGCAAGCAGCACCCGGAAACCGCGAACTGGTGGCGCACGCTGGTGAGCCCGATCATCGGTGGCCTCGGCATGGTGTTCGTGATCTATCTGATGGCGACCAACATGAAGGCGGCAGCCGGATCGGCATCGGACTCGCTGTTCTTCAAGGCGATCCCGTGGATCGTGGTCGGCTTGTTCTTCGGCTCGATGGCACTGGCTCTGTACTGGCGCACCAAGAAGCCGCACCTGTACGCGCGGATCGGCAGCACCGTCTTCGACGACGAACCCGACCACTCCTTTTTGACCGAGCCGGCACCCGAGCCCGCCTGATCTACCCCGTGTC
>NZ_JBHUSF010000175.1:0-17836 GCF_042673295.1 Rhodococcus sp. NPDC057014 | reverse complement strand
TCCTTGCCGTGCTCGGATTTCAGATCCAGCACGATCGATTCCTTGTTCCGGTTCGCCGACATGAAGTACGACGACTGCGGGTCGTCCTGCGGCCCGACGAACGGCGGCCCCCAGGTGCGGGAGTCGTCGCCGGTGCCCGGGGCTTCGACCTTGATCACGCGGGCGCCGAGATCACCGAGCATCATCGCAGCGATCGGCCCGGCCAGTGCCCGGGAGACGTCGAGCACGAGGATGTCGTTCAGAGGTCCGACAGTCATGATGCGTTCCCTCCTCAGAGTGTGCGCAGGCGCACGTTGACCTGCTTGGTCTGGGTGAATCCGGCGATCATGCCCTCGAGGGACACCTCACGGCCGAGGCCGCTCTGCTTGTATCCGCCGTACGACTGGCCGACCAACTGGCCGCCACCCTGGTTGACCTGCACCCACCCGGTTTCGAGGGCGTGGGCCGTGGACAGGGCCAGGTCGAGGTTGTGCGTCCACACGTACGCGGCCAGACCGTAGTGCGAGTCGTTGGCCATCGCGACGACGTCGGCGTGGTCGTTCCACGGGATCGCGACCAGGGCGGGGCCGAAGATCTCCTCCCGGGACAGTCGCCAGGTGTTGTCGGCGCCGGAGAAGACGGTCGGGCCCATGTAGTAGCCGTCGGTGTTGCCGATCGTGTCGGGGGAGCCGTCGAGGACGGTGGAGACCTTCGTCGAGCTCAGGCCGTCCTCGAGGAATCCATTCACCGACGCGAACTGCTTGTCGTTGATGATGGCGCCCATGTCCGTCGACTCGTCCAGCGGGTTACCGACTTTCAGGCCGGCGAGGGTGGTGACGAGTCGGTCGAGGACCTGGTCGTAGATGTCCTGGTGCAGGAACAGCCGGGATCCGGCGGTGCAGCTCTGGCCCTGCCGGTGCACCCGGGTCGAGAGCAGCAGCTGGTTGATGAAGTCGTCGTCGACGTCGACGTCGGGGAACACGATGGAGGGGTTCTTGCCGCCGAGTTCGAGGGAGACGTGCGCCAGGCGGCCACCGGCTTCGCGGGCCACGTGGCGACCGACCTCGGTGGAACCGGTGAACGACACCTTGTGGACATCCGGGTGCTGCACGAGCGCCTCCCCGGCCACCGACCCGGATCCGGTGATGACGTTGAGGACACCGGCTGGCAGGTATTCGGCGCAGATCTCGGCGAGCAGCAGGACGCTGAGCGGTGCGGCCTCGGCGGCCTTGACGACGACGGTGTTGCCGGCGACGAGGGCCGCGGGGATCTTGAAGCCGGCGATCATCAGCGGGGAGTTCCAGGGCAGGATGGCGCCGATGACACCGAGCGGTTCCTGCCGGGAGTACTGCAGCTGGTCGTCGCCTGCGGGCAGCACGGTGCCCTTGATCTCACCGGCGACGCCGGCGAAGTAGCGGAACAGGTTCGCCAGGGTGGTGACCTCGGGGCGGGCCTGGGTGCGCAGCGCGTTGCCGGTATCGAGGGCGGTGAGGCGTGCGAGTTCCTCGGAGCGGGCATCGATGGCGTCGGCGATCTTCGCCAGGATCCGGGCTCGTGCGGTGAAGTGCTGGGAACGCCACTGCGGGAACGCCTTGTTCGCCGCGCGGACCGCCCGATCGACGTCCTCGGCGCTCGACGACGGGACGCGGCCGATCACGTGCTCACGCAGGATCGGGGTCGTCACGTCTCGCCATTCGCCGGAGCGGGCTTCCACCCAACTGCCGTCGACGAACATGGGATAGTCGCGGGTTTCGGGAATCTGGAGATCAGCGAGTGTGGGCTGTGTGGAGGTCATGTCGGAATCTCCTTGAAATACGGTTAGGTCTGCCGGGGTGCAGGGAAAGTGCTAGGTGGATGGAGCGACGCTTCCGCGCTCGGACAGCGCGTCGATCGCGTGGGTGTAGACGTCGTCGACGTCACCGTCCGCATCGACCGACAGCAGCAGTGCCGAGTAGTAGTCGAGCAGCGGGCGGGTTTCGTCGTGATAGACGCGCAGACGTCGACGGATGATGTCCTCGGTGTCGTCGGCGCGTCCGCGGGCCAGCATCCGCCCGACGACGGCATCGTCCGCTATCGAAAAATCCAGAACAGCGTTGATCTGGATCAGCTGCTCGCCCAGGAATTCGTCGAGGGCGATCGCCTGAGCCACGGTGCGGGGGAAGCCGTCCAGAATGAACCCGGCGGTCGTGTCGTCGTCGGCGAGTCGCTCCACCACCATCCCGATGGTGACCTCGTCCGGCACCAGTTCGCCCGCATCGAGGAACGACTTCGCTCGCCGCCCCAGTTCCGTGCCCTGCGCGATGTGGCTACGGAACAGTTCGCCGGTCGAGATGTGGGGGAGCTGCAGTGCCGACGAAAGTGACTGCGCCTGAGTTCCTTTGCCTGCTCCCGGCGGTCCAGTCAGAATGATGCGCACGGGTCATGCCTTCGCGTCGAGGGCGCCGGAACGGATCGCCGTCACGATCGCGGAGAAGTCGCGGCCCGGGCCGTCCTGAGCGACGAACTGTTCGTACAGTTCGGTCGCGCGCCGTCCGAGCGAAGTGTCCACCCCGTTGTCGGTTGCGGCGGCCTGCGCGAGGCGAAGATCCTTGAGCATCAACGCACTCCCGAATCCGCCGGCGTAGTCGCGGTTGGCGGGGCTGGTCGGCACCGGCCCGGGGACCGGGCAGTTGGTCGTCAGTGCCCAGCACTGACCGGACGCGGTCGACGAGACATCGAACAGTGCCTGGTCGGTCAGGCCCAGCTTGGCGCCCAGCGCGAAAGCTTCGCTGACGGCGATCATGGAGATTCCCAGGATCATGTTGTTGCAGATCTTCGCGGCCTGACCGGCGCCGGCGTCGCCGCATCGGACGATGCGGGACCCCATGGCATCGAGGAACGTGGCGGCCCGGTCCACCGCATCGGCCGGACCACCGACCATGAACGTGAGGGTTCCACCGTCCGCGCCGACGGTGCCGCCGGAGACGGGGGCGTCCACTGCACGGTGCCCGGCGGTGACGGCGAGTTCGGCGGCCGCCCGCGCATCGGCGACGTCGATCGTCGAGCAGTCGAGGAACAGGGTTCCCGCCCGCGCAGCCGGGACCAGGTCGGCGTAGACGTCGAGCACGTGCTTGCCGCTGGGCAGCATCGTGATGATCACGTCGGCATCCTCGGAGGCGGCGACAGCACTGTCAGCGAAGGCGATTCCGTGTGCTTTCGCCTTCTCCGCGGCCGCCGGGGAGGGATCGAATCCGACGACCGTGTGGCCGGCTCGCGTCAGATTCGTGGCCATACCCAGGCCCATGTTTCCGAGCCCGAGGAAAGCGATCTTGCTCATCTGTACTCCTTGTGGTTGCCGACGTTCCACGCACGGGGCATCGATCCGAACAACAGGTCGTGGAGCCCCGGGGAAGCGGGCCGCTGTGCGTCGCTCTCCGCCGGGAACGGTTTCGAGTGTGCCCGCGCGGGGACGATCGTGGAATCACCGAACCTGCAAGGGGGATGTGCAAAATTGCATCGCCGCGGTCGTTCGGGCTTGACATACGTCACATCTTCGCGGAATATTGCCCTGCAACTTAGATCGTTCTAAGTCCGAGGTGCTGGGAACTTGGAACGATCTCAATCACTGGCCTTACGTGGTGGTCGCGTCTCGGATGCGACGGCCCGCGGGATCGGCCGCGCCCTGCGCTCGGATCCCGGCGATAGGAGACAGTTTCATGCGCTCAACAACTGACACCCCTGCCCCGACGTCTGCGCTACCGGCGGATCGTCCCGGACCGCACTCGCGTCGTCTCGGCCTCGTGGTCGTCGTCGCGACGTTCGGTGGCCTGCTCTTCGGGTACGACACCGGCGTCATCAACGGTGCGCTCGCCCCGCTGAAGGAAGATCTCGGGTTGTCCTCGTTCACCGAGGGTTTCGTGGTGAGCATCCTGATCATCGGCGCCGCCTTCGGAGCCCTTGCCGGGGGGTACTTCTCGGACCGCTACGGACGCCGCCACAACATCCTGGTCCTCGCGATCGTCTTCGTCATCGGGACGCTGGGGTGTGTGGTGGCCCCGTCGTGGCAGGTCCTCGCCGTGTTCCGGTTCATCCTCGGGTTGGCGGTCGGCGGGGCCTCCGCGACCGTCCCGGTCTACCTCGCCGAGGTCGCCCCGACCGAGCGTCGCGGCGGAATCGTCTGCCGCAACGAGGTGATGGTCGTCGTCGGCCAACTCGCGGCGTTCGTCGTCAACGCTGTCATCTTCAACGTCTGGGGCGAGAGCGTGGACGGCATCTGGCGGCTGATGCTCCTCGTGGCGGTGCTGCCCGCGATTGCCCTGTTCGTAGGGATGCTGCGGATGCCGGAAAGCCCTCGGTGGCTGGTCTCTCGCGGTCGCGAGAACGACGCCCTCGCGGTGCTGCGGCAGATCCGGTCTCCCGAGCGGGCCGAGGCCGAGATGGACGAAGTCCGCAGGCTCGCGGCCGAGGAGGAGCAGACGAAGACCGCGGGCACCATCGACCTGGGGGTGCGCTGGATCCGCCGGCTCGTCCTGATCGGTGCGGGTCTGGGTATCGCCCAGCAGTTCACCGGCATCAACTCGATCATGTACTACGGCACGCAGTTGCTCGCCGACGCCGGGTTCTCCGCCAGTTCGGCGATCATCGCCAACACGTTCAACGGGGTGTTCAGCGTGATCGGCATGACCATCGGCCTGCTGCTGATGAACAAGATCGACCGCCGGAAGATGCTGATCGCCGGTTTCGTCGCCACGACGACTTTTCATCTGCTGGTCGGGCTTTCGGCGCGGCTGCTGCCCGACGGTGACGCCAAGTCGTACCTGATCCTCACGTTCGTCGTGCTGTTCGTGTTCTCGATGCAGGCCACGATCGGCCCGCTGGTGTGGGTCATCCTGTCCGAGATCTTCCCGCTGAAGATCAGAAGTCTGGCCATCGGTGTCAGCGTGTTCGCGCTGTGGATCGCCAATGCCGTGGTGGCGTGGGCATTTCCGCCGGTCGTGCAGGCGCTGGGCATCGCCAACACCTTCTTCGCGTTCGCGATCCTGGGGGTCGGCGCGATCTGGTTCGTGGCCCGCGCGGTTCCGGAAACGCGCGGCACGTCCCTCGAGGAGCTCGAGGAACGGTTCAGCCGTCAGTACGCGTGAGACGGGCGGGGGCGGTGGATCCCCGGACCACCAGGTGCGGGGACAGCGAGAACACGCGGGGCTCGGGGTCGACTTCCCTTCCGCCGTCGAGACGTTCGACGACGCTGGTGACCGCGAGCCGGACGAGTTGCTCGGCGTCCTGGCGGACGGTGGTCAGATCGACGTGCGCGAGACGGGCGAGCCGGCTGTCGTCGTATCCGACGATCGAGACCTGCCCGGGGACGTCGACGCCGGATCGGCGCAGTTCGTCGAGGACGCCGACCGCGCACTGGTCGTTGCCCGCGACCACGGCGGTCGGCAGTTCACCGCCGTCGAGGAGGGTGCGCGCGGCCGCGGACCCGGACTGTTCGGTGTAGTCGCCGGGCAGGACCCGCGCCTGCTGTTCGAGTCCGTGGGAGCGCATCGCATCGAGGTAGCCGGCCCGCCGCTCGGCGGCGCCGGGGCGGTCGCCGCCGTCGATGTGCACGATGTCGCGGTGGCCGAGGGACACGAGGTGATCGACCGCCAGGCGCGCGCCCTCGTCGTCCGCGGTGTGCACGGCGTCGAACTGCGTTCCCTTCGGGGGGCGGCCGATCTCGACCACCGGCAGTTGACTGCCGAAGTCGGTGGCGCCGGCCTCGCTGGCGCCGAGAAGGATCACTGCCGCGCACCGGGACGCGGTGAGCGCCTCGAACGCGCGGTGCTCGTCCCGGCTGGGGACGACGGCACTGAGCACGACGTTGTAACCGGCGTCCTCGGTGGCGGCGTAGATGCTCTCGATCAGGTCGGCGTGGAACGGGTCGTGCGCGCTGAACATCACCCCGAGCAGGCGACTCTGCCTGCGCCGCAGGGCCTGCGCGGCGACGTCGGGGCGGTACCCGAGTTCCGCCGCGGCGGCGCGCACCCGCTCGCGCGATGCGGCGCTCGGGCCCGGCGCGTCCCGGATGACCAGCGACGCGGTGGCGCGTGAGACGCCCGCGCGCTTGGCGACATCGACCAGCGTCGGCCGTCGCTCGGCGCGGGCCTGCGCCGAACCGGGCTGCGTCTCGGGCGTCGGTACCGGCATGAAACCTCCCAGCGCTGTCCGCGGCAGGAATTTCCCGCCGCAGCGGTTCCCAGTATAGAACGATCTAAATTTCCTCTTGACGGGTGAGACCCAACCCACACATACTGTGAGAACCACGCCGTTTAGAACGATCTAAGTAGGAGAATTCCATGCACTTCGCCCTGATCGGATGCGGGCGCATCGGACGCGTCCACGCCGAGTCGATCGCGCTGCATCCGCGGGCCGAACTCACCCGGGTCTGCGACGCCGTGGAGGCGTCCGCCCGTGAGGTGGCCGACCGGTTCGGCGGTGTTCCCGGCTCCGACGTCGACGCCGTGCTCGCCGACCCGGCCATTGACGCGGTGGTCGTCGCGTCGCCCACACCGACCCACGTCGACCTGCTCGCGCGGGCGGTGGAGGCAGGCAAGGCCGTGCTGTGCGAGAAGCCGATCGACCTCGACCTGGCGCGGGTCGACGAATGCCGCACGCGCATCGGGGCGGCCGAGTCGAGGGTGATGGTCGGATTCAATCGCCGCTTCGACCCCTCGTTCCGCGCGGTGCGCGAGCGGGTGGCGGGCGGGGAGATCGGCCGGCTCGAGCAGCTGATCATCGTCAGCCGGGACCCGGCGCCGTCTCCTGCCGCATACCTCGCCGGCTCGGGAGGGTTGTTCCGCGACATGACGATTCACGACTTCGACATGGCACGGTTCTTCCTCGGCGACGTCGTCGAGGTCTCGGCGATGGGCAGCAACCTGGTCGCCGACTACATCGCCGAACTCGGCGACATCGACGGGGCGGTGGTGACGCTGCGCGGCGCCGACGGGGCGCTGTGCCACATCACCAACAGCCGCCGCTGCACGTTCGGCTACGACCAGCGCCTCGAGGCCTTCGGGTCGCTCGGGATGCTGTCCGTGGACAACCTGCGCCCGGACGGGGTGCGCGCGTTCACCGCGCAGAGCACCGAGAGCGCGGCCCCTTACCTGGACTTCTTCCTGGACCGCTACACCCCGGCCTATCGTGCCGAGCTCGACCACTTCGTGCAGTCGATTCTCGACGACTCGGCGCCCGAACCCGGATTCGAGGACGGCCGCGCCGCACTGGTGCTGGCCGACGCGGCCGAGGAGAGCCTGCGGACCGGGCGTGCGGTCGCCGTCGACGCGGCCGCCGCGACCACGGCAGAGGGACGGCGATGAGCGCGGTCCGCTGGGGAATGCTCTCGACCGCGGGGATCGGCCGGGTGGCCGCCGCCGCGATGGCGTCCTCGCCGCACGCGGAACTGGTCGCCGTCGGCGGCCGCGACGCCGGCCGGGCACGTCGCTATGCCGACGAGATCGGCGTTCCCACCAGCTTCGGCTCCTACGAGGAAGTGCTCGCCTGCGACGACGTCGAGGCCGTGTACATCCCGGTGCCGATCTCGATGCACACCGAGTGGACCGTCAAGGCGCTCGAGGCCGGCAAGCACGTGTTGTGCGAGAAGCCGTTCGCGGTCACCGCCGCCGACGCCGAGCGATGCTTCGATGCCGCCGAGGCCGCCGACCGGTTGTGCATCGAGGGCCTGATGTACCGGCACCACCCGCAGACTCGGCTGGTGCAGCGCCTGATCGCCGACGGCGCGATCGGCCGGCTCGCGCACGTGCGCGCCGCGTTGACCGTGTCGGTCGACCCCGGAGACATCCGGCGCACCACCGCCCTCGGCGGGGGAGCGTCCCTGGACCTGGGCTGCTACTGCGTCAGCGCGATCCGGCTGCTCGCCGGACACCCGACCCGGGTGCACGCCGCCCGCGTCCTCGACACCGCCCCCGGCGCCGAAGGCGGCGATCTGCGCCTGGCCGCCACCCTGGAGATGCCCGACGACGTCCTCGCTCAACTCGATGTCGCACTGGACTTCCCGCGCCGCGACGAACTCGAGGTCATCGGCACGAAGGGCAAGATCACCGTCCCCGACCCCTGGCTGTGCCGCCCCGGCTACATCGAGCTCGAGGTCGACGGCCACACCCGCCGCCTGGACGTCGACCCCGACAACAAGTACGCGCTGACCCACGCCGAGGACCCGGAGAACACCGACGCGTACCGCATCGAGTTCGACGCGGCCTCGCACGCCATCCGCCACGGCGAGACCCCGCTCTTCGGCCGCGCCGACGCGATCGATCAGGCGGCCGTCGTGGACGCCGTCCGCCGGGCCGCCGAACTCGGCAGGCCCGTCACCCCCGCCCCGTCCGCCGCAGACCCCGCGCTGACGGCGCGCTCCTGAGGAGAGATCGAATGACCATGCGCATTGGCATCGTCGGATGCGGCAACGTCGCCCTGAACTTCCACGTCCCCGCCTACCAGGCCGCGCCGGAACAGTTCACCATCACCGCGCTGGCCGACCCCACGCCCGAGCGGCTCGAACTCGGCCGTGCGAGTACCGGACTCGCACCGCACCAGGTGCACGCGGACGCCCTCGAACTGCTCGCCCGCGACGACGTCGACGTCGTCGACGTGTGCACCCCGCAGCACCTGCACCGCGACCTGGTGGTCGCCGCAGCTGCCGCCGGCAAGCACGTCCTCTGCGAAAAGCCCTTGGCTGCAACCCCTGCCGACGCCGCGGCCATGGTCGAGGCGGCCGACGCCGCCGGCGTCGTGCTCGGGGTGGTGCACAACTACCTGTTCTTCCCCGAGATCGTCGCCGCCCGCACACTCATCGACACCGGGACGATCGGCGAGGTGCGGGGCGTCGTCGTCGACATGCTCGGTGTCGTCGACTCGCCCGGCGCCGCCGGATACCGCCCGCAGTGGCGCCACGACCCGGCCGCCGCCGGTGGCGGGGTGCTGATGGACATGCTGCACGGGGTCTACCTCGCCGAGCACCTCGTCGTCGAACCCGTCGAACGGGTTTCGGCGTACGTCGACGCGGCGACACCCGGCGACGCGGTCGAGGGACTGGCCCTGTGCCGCCTCGAAACCGCGGACCGTGCGGCACTGGTCAACATCGGCTGGGGCCAGGGACCCGGCGGCATCCGGATCACCGGCGGCAAGGGACGCCTCGTCCTGCGGTACCGCGACGAGGGCACCATGCCGTGGGCGCCGTTCGAATCGATGACCCTCACCACGGAGACCGGCACCGAAACCGTCGACGTCCCCGCCGGTCAGGAACTCGCCCCGCTGATCTCCGCCGCGCTGCACTCCACCGTCGTCGACTTCGCCGACGCCGTGAACTCCGGGCGGGCCCCGGCCGCACCCGGACGGGACGCGCTGCGCACCCTCGAAGCCACCGTCGCCGCCTACACGTCCGCGGCGCTCGGCACCACCATCGGTCTCCCGCTGCCCGTCGACGGCCCCACGCACCGCCGCGGCGTCGTCGGTCTCGCCGACCTCGACGTCCCCGAATCGTCCCCCGTCCGTCGCCGGAGCCTGTTCGGCCTCACCCCCGAAGGAGCCTGACATGCAGATCGGCCTGCTCACCGACAGCCTGTCGACGCTGACTCGCGCCGAAGCCCTCGACACCGCAGCCGAACTCGGCATCGAGACCGTCGAGATCGGTCTCGGTGGCCCCCACGGCGGGTGGTCGCCCGCCCCGCACGCAGACCTGGCCGAACTGCTCGCAGACCCCGGCGCCCGGGCGGGGCTGCAGCGCGACATCACGTCCCGCGGTCTGCGACTCGAAGCCCTCAACGCCGCGGGCAACCCGCTGCACCCGGTGAACGGTGCCGCCGACGACCACATCCTGCGCAGCGCACTGCACTTGGCCGAGGAGTTCGAGGTCGACACCGTGGTGGCGATGTCGGGTCTACCGGCGGCACCCGGCGACCGCTTTCCGGCCTGGATCACGACGGTGTGGCCGCCGGAGAATCTGGAACTGCTCGACCACCAGTGGTCGGTCGCCGTCGACTACTGGGGCCGGATCGCCGACGAGGCCCGACGGCGCGGGGTCCGGTTGGCGATCGAGATGCACGCCAACCAACTCGTATACAGCGTGCCGGGACTGCTGCGCCTGCGTGAGGCCGTCGGCGACACGCTCGGCGCGAACTTCGATCCCTCCCATCTGATGTGGATGGGAGCCGATCCGATCGCCGCGATCGGCGCGCTCACCGGTGCGATCCACCACGTGCACGCCAAGGACACCCGCATGGAAGACCGTGCCGCCGTCGCGTCACGGCTCGAGACCACCCCCAACGAGCGGACCGGGGAGCGGGCCTGGAACTACGTGGCGGTCGGCACCGGCCACCCACAGGGAGTCGAATTCTGGGCCGCGTTCGTCGACGCGCTCCGGGACGCGGGCTACTCCGGACCGCTCTCGATCGAGAACGAGGACTACACCCTCGGTCAGCGCGAGTCCGTCGCCCTCGCCGTCGACACCCTCGAATGCGCTCGCAGCGCAGCGACGGTCACCGGGTAAGTCAGCCGGAGACTTCGACATACGACGCCAGGTTGGCAAGCGAGGACGCGATGCCGGCCTCGTGGTCCGCTTGGCTGATGCCCGGTGGCACGTCCGTGGCGGTGACGGTCACCTCGGTCCCGCCATCGGTCGGGGTGAGTTGCCAGGTCATCGTCATGGTGCCCGCGAACGACGGGTCGTCGGCCTCGAACACCGCCTGCTGCACCACCCGCTCCGGCGGCACCAGGGCGGCGAACCCGACGTCGACGACATCCGTCGCCGCCGAACTCTTGCCGGGGCTGTCGGCGGGATCGAGGTAGGTGAGGACCATCCGGAACCCGCCACCCGGCCGAGGGTCCCACCGCTCGATCCGACCCCGCATGCCCTCCGGCGGCAGCCAGGCCTCGACGGATTCCCGATCGAGCAGGGCGTCGTACACGGTCGTCGGTGATGCCGCGATCACCCGGCTGGCGCGGTCGGTCCTTCCCATGGGCCGAGTCTAGGGCGGAGTACCCGCGAACTCGGCGGTATCGGGTGAGCTGTCACCAAGGTGACCGACCGCGCGTCTCGAGGCAGGCTGCCCGATCCTCGATGCGGACCGACGTCACCGGTGCGATCGGCGAGGACCGTCGCGGTTTCCATCAGAGGGTAGATTCACAGTGATGTTGTGACGACGATCTCACGTCGTCGCAGCAAACTCGCAAGACTGTGACTGGTGTGATGGTTGAGGATGGTCGGTTGAAGACACGGCAAGACGACACCATGAAACGTGATCTGAGTGCGGTCGGATTGACGGAGGCTCACGAGATCGGCAGTGGTGGATTCGGGGTGGTCTATCGGTGTCTGCAACCCTCCTTGGACCGAACGGTCGCGGTCAAAGTACTCATCGGTTCGATCGACGACGAGAATCGGGCCCGATTCTTCCGCGAGCAGCGTGCGATGGGGCGCCTGACCGGCCACCCGAACATCGTGAATGTCCTCCAGGTGGGTTCCACATCGAGCGGGCACCCGTTCATCGTCATGCCCTATCACCCGTTGGACTCGTTGGAAACATTGATCCGGGACGACGGTCCACTACGTCCCGATCAGGTGTTGAGAGTCGGGGTCCGAATCGCCGGTGCGGTGGAGACCGCTCATCGGCTCGGGATCCTGCACCGCGATATCAAGCCCAGTAATATCTTGCTTTCGAGCTACGGCGAGCCGGCGCTCACCGACTTCGGAATCGCGCACATCGTGGGCGGGTTCGAGACTTCGAAAGACACGATTACGGCTTCGCCTGCGTTTGCGGCTCCGGAGATCCTTAGAGGTGATCCACCGACCCCGGCGTCGGACATCTACAGCATCGGCGCGACCCTCTTCTGCGCGTTGACAGGCCACGCGGCGTTCGAACGCCGATCAGGAGAGAAGGTCGTGGCGCAATTCGTCCGGATCGCGCGGAATCCTCTTCCCGACCTGCGCGAACACGGAATTCCGGACGATATCGCCGGAGTGATCGAACACGCCATGGCACGCGATCCTCATGACCGTCCAGGCACCGCTGTCGACTTCGGTGACGAACTACGCGCCGTCCAAGCGCGGAACGGCATGGACGTCGATGAGATGGCGCTCCTGGGGGAGCAGCCAGTGGCGCCGCTCGGGCGACGCGATGCCATTTCGACAGAGTCCACCGAGGACACAGGCCGCCGAACCGCGCGTCAGAGTCGCGCCGGAAATCTGCCCCTGGAGTTGACCAGCTTCGTCGGCCGCCAGGTCGAGCTGTCCGACGCGAAATCTATGTTCGACACCGCGCGGCTCGTGACGTTGACGGGGATCGGAGGAGTCGGGAAAACACGGCTCGCGTTGCGACTCGCCGCCGACATGCGGAAGAAGTTTCCGCACGGTGTCTGGCTGGCGGAGTTCGGCGAAGTCTTGGATGAGTCCGTCCTCATCGACGTAATCGCCAGAGCCCTCGGTTTGCGAACTGGTCACACGGATCCGATGGACGAGATCGTCCAGTTTCTGATCGATCGGAAGTTGCTGATCGTGCTGGACAACTGCGAGCACGTGATAGCGCCGGTAGCGCGATTTGCAGAGACGATTCTTCGAACCTGCCCCGAGGTCTCGATCCTGACGACGACTCGCGAGCCTCTGAACATTGCCGGTGAGTCCGTCTTGCGGGTGCCATCCCTGAGTACTCCCGCCGTGGACCATGAGCCCGCATTGATGGCATCACCGAACTACGACGCGGTCGCGTTGTTCGAGGAACGTGCCGCCGACGCCGTGCCGGGATTCGAGCTTTCCGATGACAACATCGACACCGTTGTGCAAATCTGCCGTCAACTCGACGGCCTGCCCCTACCCCTCGAATTGGCGGCTGCGCAGTTGCGGGCGATGTCCCTCGCGCAGATCGCTCAGCGGCTGACCGACCGATACAAGCTGCTCACCCATGGAAACCGTGCGGCACCGGCTCGTCAGCGCACCCTTCTCCTCTGCGTCGAGTGGAGTTACGACCTGTGCTCGGTGCTGGAACGGCAGATATGGATCAATCTGTCGGTGTTCGTCGGCATCATCGAACTCGACGCGGGAGAGGGCATCTGCGAGGAGATCGATCGAGACGAGCTGCTCGACGGCATCTTCTCGCTCGTCGACAAGTCGATTCTCATCCGGGATGAGCACGGAAACGCTGTCGGATTCCGAATGTTGGAGACGATCCGTGAATTCGGGCGAGTGAAAGCCCGCGAATCCGGCGATCACGCGAAACTTCGGCGTCGGCATCATGATTGGTATCGCCAGTTGGTACTCGATGCCGAGAGCGATTGGATCAGCGTCAGGCAGCTCGAATGGATTGCCCGACTCGGCCGGGAACAGTCGAATCTTCGTGAGGCGATCGAGTTCGCGGTACTCGAGTCCGACGAACGAATGAACGGGTCCGCGCTCGAGATTACGGCGGCACTGTTTCCGTTCTGGCTTTCCCGCAACCTGCTCAGTGAGGGGAGATTCTGGCTCGATCGCGCCCTGGAAACACGACCTGTGTGCGCGTCGGCAGATCGAGTCAAAGCCCTGTACGCCAACAGTGTGCTCGCTGAACTGCAGGGCGACCTTTCCGCCGGTTCGAACCTTGTCTCCCAGGGCGAGTTGCTGGTCGCCGAGATGTCAGATCCCGTCAGTGATGCCCGAATTGCCCACGCCAGGGGAATTCTCGAGCTCTACAGCGGCAATATGCTGCAGGCGTCCGAGCGGCTCGAAGAAGCTCTCCAGACCTTCGGCGAACATGCGGAGGTCGGAGTGCGTGTATGGATTCTGATGATGCTGGGGCTGGCTTACGAATTGGGTGGCAACAACGAGCGGGCGATCGCGTGCCACAACGAGGTACTCCGCATCACCGAGGCACGCGGCGAATCGGTTTACCGCTCGTACTCGTTGTGGGGTATCGGTATCGCGGTGCTCAGGCAAGGAGATACTGTTCGCGCAGAGCAATATATGCGCGAGTGCCTGCAGTTCTGCCGTCTGATCGACGAGCCGCTCGTCACAGCGTTGTGTCTGGAAGTTCTGGCGTGGATCTCTGGTCGGAACAGCGACTTCGACCGAGCCGCCCTGCTGTTGGGCGCGGCGGAGTCGCTTGGATCTGCAGTGGGAAGCTCGCCTCTATTGTTCGAGGAACTTCGCAGTCACCACACCGAGTGCGAGGCATCGACTCGCAGCAGCCTAGGCGAACGAGGTTTTCGATCGCGGCACCGCAAAGGCTCGCGGTTGGGTGCGAAGGAAGCCATCAAGCTGGCTCTCAGCGAGTCCTAGGCGATCTCGCCCGGGCCGATCACTGGCCGTACATCTCCCAGGTCAAGGCCTGGTTCATCACCTGAGGGTGCTTTCGCTCGAAGAAGGCGCGGGTGTCGCGCATGTGCTCGCTCATGGCATCCCGTGCGCGGTCACCGTCTCCGTCTTCGATTGCTTCGCAAATCTCATCGTGAATCACCGCAACCTGCTTGCGTGAGGCCTTGCTGTACACAACGCCCAAGCGTGCGCCGTCGATGATCCAGTCGAGCGAATTGAGGAAGTAGGAGATCAGCGGATTCCGTGCTCCCTCGGCGATCAACTCGTGGAACCTGTGGTTCTCATAGAGAAACGAATCTTCGTCGGAGAGGTTCGCGCGCATGGCGTCGACCGATTGGCGGAGTCCGTCGATGACCCGATCATCACCGTTCTGCGCGCAGAGGGATGCAGCGATGGGCTCGATGTATTCACGGGTCTCCAACACGGATCGAAAAGGAGTGTCCGAGAACTGCATCAGGAGGGCAAGCGTGCTCGCCAGGTGCCGTGAGTCCGGCAGTCCTACGGTAGGCCCGCCTCCTCGGCCCGGGCGGATCACAATCACGCCCTGCTGCTCCAGCACACGTAGTGCCTCACGAAGAGTGCTTCTCGCGACGCCGAAAGTTTCGTACATGTCCGATTCGACCGGCAGGGGGTCGCCTGGCTTCAGGCCTTGTTCCTGAATCATGTGCACGATGCGCTGAGCGACCATCTCGGCGCGTTTGAGGGGCATTGCGGGAAGGCGTGTCAGTGGGGTGACGTCCCGGAACATTGGCAGGATCTGGGTGACGGTCTCGCCTGTTGCAGACGGGCGAGCGGAGCGTGTGCGACTACTGGCCGTAGCCGACCCCGTCACCTTTTTACCTGGCATATGTTCATCATACATTCGGGACCCCTCTCTCATGGGTGCTGCCCCGGCGTCGAGTCCGCCGCCGCCGAGGGTGCCGGCCGAACGTTGATCCCGGCCGGGGGTTGACGGAGTGCCTTTTTGGCAGTAAACATAATTATGTTATGTATCTAATGCTGTGTTCCGGCTAGTTGGTACCCGAGACCGGCACCTGCCGAGGCGTGATCAGAACCGACACGGAGTCGCTGTCGAGTTCGAAGGGAGTTGGCATGCGAACTTATCGGCCGCATCCGCAACAATCGGGGCGGGCCTGGGAGGTCGCCGATGTGAGGGTGCTGCAACCGCTGCTCCTCGCAGGCACTCACGCTGTGGTGACAGGCGCCGGAAGCGGTATCGGGCAGGAAATTTGCGTTCGTCTGGTCGAGCTCGGGGCGACGGTGACGGGGATCGGTCGTAACGAGTCCGCGCTGCAGCGGACAGCGGAGCTTGTGGGAAGTGCGCAGGGCAGCTTCCGGTGGTTCTCGGCCGATGTTCGAGACTGCGCGCAGGTTCGATCCATCATCTCCGAGGCGTCGGCCGAGTTGGGCATCGATCTTCTCGTCAACAACGCGGGCGGACAGTTCTACGCTGAGGCAGAGCAGATCTCCGACAACGGATTCCGCGCCGTGGTCGATCTGAACCTCAATGCGGTATTCACCGTCATCTCCGAAGCCAAGCAGTTTCTGGCCAGGCGAGGCGGCAGCATCGTGAACATCTCCCTTTCGGGTGTCGAGCGGGGGAGCGTGGGCCTCGCGCACTCGCTGGCGGCCCGCGCGGGCGTGCTGGCGATGACGAAGACACTGGCACTGGAGTGGGCTCATCTCGGTATTCGTGTCAATTGCCTAGCGCCGGGGGTAGTGATTTCCGACTCGCTGCCCGACGATATTGCCTCATCCCTACGGGATCACGTCGTTCCCGAATCCGTGCCGGCCGGCAGGCCCACCCCGACCGCGGACGTCGCCGAACTCGTCGCGTTCATCGCGTCACCGGCGGGTCGGATGATCACCGGGCAACTGTTGCAGATCGACGGCGCCGCGCATCTCGGACGCGGTTTGCACATGGTCGACGAATGGCCGCCGGCGGAGGAGAGTTGCGACGAATCGCGACGATGACATCCTCGCATTCGCCGTCACGTGGTGTTGCGCCCGCTGAGTCAAAAGAACCGGTTGTGCCGAAAGTGATCCGGCACAACCGGTTTTTGCCGGTCGGCTACCCGAAGAAGTCTGATACTCCCGGCACCGGACGTCCCTCGGTGACCAAACTCCATGCCTGATCCCGTCCTGCGTCGACCGCGGTTCGGGTGAGCAACTGATCCCACTGCGAAACGGATCCGAACTCCGAGCGCCATGCGAGTACAGGCAGGGTGTACCGGTGGAGCTCGTGCTCATGTGTCGTGCCAATGGCGCCGTGGACCTGATGGGCACTGCGGACCACTGTCGAGGCGGCATGACCGGCACAGGACTTGGCAACCGCGACGCCGAAGGCAGCGCCGGATGTGTTCCAACCCTCTCGCTCGACTCGGGCGACGGCCGAGTCTGCGGCGGCGCGTGCGAGCGCGGTCTCGGATGCGATTTCGGTGACCAGGCGTTGTACTGCCTGGAACTTCGCGAGCGGCCGGCCGAACTGGACGCGGCTGGACGCGTGCTCTATCGACAACTCGACGATCCGTTCCATCGCCGCGCACGTTTGCACGACGCGTGCGAGGGCCCCTCGCAGGATATAGGTCTCGGCGACGTGGTGCGGGACTGTGGTCCAGTGCGCATTGTCGACGTCGATTGTGACGCGGTCCCGCGGCTCGCCGGCAACATTCTGCGCCGTGGTGATGGTCGCCCGTTCTCTGGCGATGTCGGAGACCATCCACGATGATTCGGTGCGGCGAAGAGCCACCAGAAGTTCGGCGTCGCGTGCCCACGGCACCACGCTCGCCTCCCGTGGGTCGGTGAGCAGGAAGGCTGTTCGCAAGCGACCGTCCATGGGAAGGCCCGCCGTCTCGAGAAGCCATCCGGCCAACAGGTCGTGTTCGGCAATGGGGACGTGGACGGCCGCTGCTGCGGCGGCACCGAGCAGCACCGCAGAGGCGTGCCAGTCAGCACCGCTGCCACCATGGGATTCGCCCCCGGTCAGCCGCGCGAGACCGAGATCGCCGAGTACCGCCCACAGCTTGGGATCGAATGCTGCGGCATGTCCCGGGTGCGGAAGGGCGGTGCGATGGGTCGCGAAGACCGATTCCATCATCTCGACGAGATCCGGATCGACCGTCGTATGTGTGTTCATCAGCGCAGTCCTAGTTCTCGTGCGACAACACCCTCGAGGATCTCATTGGTGCCGCCCCGCAGGGTGAAGCCGGGTCGTTGGACGATCGCCTGGTCGACGAGGCCGGTGAAGAGGTCGGCGTCGAGGCCGCGGGCGTCGCGATTCATGAGGACATCCGCGTAGTCGGCGATGTCGCCTTCGGTGGCGGTGCCCAGCAGTTTGACGGCGGCGGCCGCGCTGTCTGCGGGCTCGCCGCGGTGCAGGGCGCCCGCGACGGCGGAGGACATCTGGTGCAGTCCTGCAATTCGGGCAGTGAGGCGACCCAGGTCGCCGTCGCCCCGAATTCGTTCGGTGCGGACCTGTTCCACCGTTTCGGCGAGTAGGACGAAGGTCGACAGAAAGCGTTCCGGACCGCTGCGCTCGTAGGCGAG
>NZ_JBHUSF010000174.1:0-18002 GCF_042673295.1 Rhodococcus sp. NPDC057014 | reverse complement strand
GTTCGTGCCGGTGACCGGCACGAACGGGTGGACCCGTGTGTGAGCTGCCGCACATACTCGGGGAGCGACGGCGCACCTGGTCGTCGCGAACGCGAAAGGAAGTATTGTGGCGCCTCTTCAAACGGTTCAGAAGATCGGTCCTGTTCTGGACTTGTTCACCGTGTCCCGTCCGGAATGGGGGGCGTCCGAGGTTGCCGCGGCCATCGACGTGCCGCGCTCGAGTGCGCATGCCTTGCTGTCCTCCCTGGTGGAGACGGGATTGCTGCAGTGCCGCAACCGCGGCCGCTACCGCATCGGCTGGCGGGTGGTGGAACTGAGCCAGACCCTCAAGGGCACCGTCGATGTCCGCTCCTGCGCCTCACCGATTCTGCAGGATCTGGCGCACAAGTATGGCGAGACCACCCACCTGGCCGTGATGGAGCGGTACCGGGTGCTCTATGTCGACAAGGTGCTCGGTAACCACGTCATCAACGTCGCCGGAGCCCGGGTCGGTGCGCATCTCGAGCCGCATTGCAGCGCCGTGGGGAAACTTCTTCTCGCGCAATGTGATCCCGGCGAGATCGAACGCAACATCACCAACAAGCCGTTGCGGCGACTGACGCCGTCGACGATCACCAATCCGGCCTCCCTGGCGCAGGAGTTGCGGTCGGTGCTGCGGTCCGGGTGCGCCTTCGATGCCGGTGAGGCTGTTCCCGAGGTGCACTGCGTGGCCGCACCCGTCCGGGACGAGATGGGACTGGTGGTCGCGGCGGTGAGCATGAGTGTGCCGGCCAGCCGGTTCGTGCCCGCCCAAACGGAATTCAAGAACGCGGTCATCGCCGCCGGCGCCGAGATCTCGCGGGCGATCGCGAACTCCGCGGACCCCGTGGTGCAGACCGAGCGCGACGATCCGACGGTCGCGGCGGCGAGCTGAGCGCTCAGCCCGATCGCATCGACAGGTACCGCGACAAACTCAGGGCCGCGGTCCGGACGGCGGCCGCCGAATGATCGAGGTTGATGCGAGTGTGCCATCCGGACACCGAGATTCCGGCGACGACCTGACCTCCCAACCCGAAGACGGGGCTGGCCACGCAGGCCACACCGGCCCGCGACTCCTCCAAGTCGTAGGCAACTCCGCGTTCGCGGATTCGGGCCAATTCGGCGGCGAACCGGCCCGGCTCCACGATGGTCCGCTCGCTCAGGCGTGGGAGGCCGGTGGCGAGGATGTGCTCAAGAACGGTCTGGTCGGAGAAGGCGAGGATGGCCTTGCCGATGCCGGTGCCGTGTGCGGGCCACCGGCCGCCCATCCGGGTCGGCAGCGGCGGGGCGTTCGGGCTGTGCAGAACCTCGAGGTAGACCACGCAGTCCCCGTCGAGGACCGCGAAGTGGACGGAGTGGCCCGTCGCCTCCTGCAGGTCGGCCATGAACGGGCGGGCCGCCTCGCGCAGGTCGCGTTGGCGGGGCACGTGCTGACCGAGTTCGAACAGTTTGAGTCCGAGCCGGTAGCGGGTGCCGTCCCGTTCGAGCAGCTTCGCCGCATGCAGCGCCTTGAGCATTCGCTGCACGCTGGACTTGGGCAGGCCGCAGCGGCGGGCGATCTCCGAGACCCCGAGGGCGGTGTCGGCGGCGCCGAGGGTGTCGAGCACGGCGACCGCACGGGCGATGGAGCCGGCGTCGCCGGCGGCGGTCGTTCCGGTGGTGCTGTGCCGTTCATCGGCACAATCGTCTTGCATAACGGCCCATAGTGCCCGAGGGTGGGAGTTAAGTGCAACAGGTCACATCCCCGGCGGAGCTGCGACAGCGACGCGGGGCGCTTCCGAGGAAAGCCCGAGGTCTTCATGTCTTCCGACCAGGTACACGGCGCCGCGCAGCGGCTGCTGGAGGCGTACCGCAGCGGTACGCCGATCGATCCGTTGACTCCCGAGTTCGCGCCGGCGGAATTGTCGACCGCCTATCGCATCGCGCAGGCTCAGGTCGAGCAGTGGGAGAAGGACGGTGACACCGTCAAGGGGCACAAGGTCGGGCTCGCGTCCGCCGCGATCCAACGTCAGATGGGGGTGGATCAGCCCGACTTCGGTCACCTGACGGCGAGCATGTTCCACCTCGAGCACCAGCCGATTCCGGCCGCGACCTACATCCAGCCGCGGATCGAGCCGGAGACCGCGTTCGTCCTCGGCCGCCCGCTGACCGGGCCGGGGGTCACCATCGCGGACGCCGTCCGTGCCGTGGAGTTCGTCCTTCCCGCCCTCGAGATCGTCGACTCCCGGATCCGGGACTGGAAGATCGGCATCTTCGACACCATCGCCGACAACGCCTCCTCCGGCGGAGTCGTTCTCGGGAGTCGTCCGGTGCTGTTGCGCGACGTCGATCTGCGACTGACCGGCTGCACGCTGCACATCAACGGTGAACTGGTGGCGACCGGCGCCGGCGGCGCCGTGCTCGGCTCCCCGCTGAATTCGCTGGTGTGGCTGGCCAACACCGTCGGCCCGCTCGGGGTGACCCTCGAACCGGGCCACGTGGTGTTGCCGGGGTCGATGACCAAGGCCTTCCCCATTTCGCCGGGCGATTCCATCGTGGCCAACATGAGCGGACTCGGCAGCGTGTCCGCCATCCTCGGAGAGCGAGCAGAACAGTGACCAGCGAACAGCAGACGAGCGAACAGAACTGGAGCGCCGGCCGCATCGCCGACATCCTCCTCGACGCCGAGGCCACCACCACCTCACGCACCTCGCTGTCCGCCGAGTGGCCCGGCCTGACGTTGCCCGTCGCCTACGAGGCGCAGGACATCGCCCTTACCGCCCGCAAGGCCCGCGGCGAGATCGTCACCGGCATCAAGCTGGGGCTGACCTCCCGGGCGAAGCAGCGGCAGATGGGCGTCGACGCCCCCTCCGTGGCCTGGCTGACCGATGTCATGGCGTTGCCCGCCGGTGACCCGGTCCCCCGCAACCGTCTCATCCACCCGCGCGCGGAGCCGGAAATCGCGTTCGTGATGGGCCGCAGGCTGGCCGGCCCCGGAGTCACCGCGGCCCAGGCATTGGCGGCGGTCGATCATGTATTCGGGGCGATCGAGATCATCGACAGCCGCTACGCCCGATTCAAGTTCACCCTCGAAGATGCTGTCGCAGACAATAACTCGTCCGGCGTGTACGTGACCGGCCCGGTATTGCGGCGACCCGAGGATCTCGACCTCGCCCTCGAGGCGTGCTTGCTCGAGATCGACGGACAGATCGTCGACACCGCGACCGGCGCCGCCGTGCAGGGTCATCCGGCCGAAGCGCTCGCGTTCGCGGCGAACACGCTGGCCGAGCGGGGGCACGCCATCGAAGCCGGATGGGTCGTGTTGACCGGCGGAATGACGGACGCCGTCGCGGTCGAACCGGGCGCCCGTGTGGCCGCGCACTTCACCTCGCTCGGTTCGATCACCATCTCGGGAGGATAACCGCATGCCGTTCATCGATGTCACCATCGGCCTGGGCCGTTCCCCGGAGCAGATCCGATCGCTGATCCACGAATTGACCGAGGCCGCGCACCGGGCGATCGAGGCGCCGAAGGAGAACATTCGGGTCGTGGTCCGGGAAGTGCCGGAGACGCATTGGGCGGCCGGTGATGTCACGATCGCCGAGCGGCGCGCCGCGCGCTGATCGGAGTGGCTGGACAATGCTGATCGGCCGGGGGGTGCCGATCAGCATTGCCGACACTGTGTTGTCCGCGGCGGCCGGGGACCGTAGACCAGTAGGGACACCACCGTCTTTCTCCTGGGAGCCCTCGTGATCACAATTCATGCCGTCGACGCTGATACCGACATCGACACCTACGATCCTCCGCGCATCGCCGACCGCATTTACCACGACCTGCTCTCCCCGCCCGAGATCGGGCAGGTGCGCCGCCGGGTACGCCGGGTCGCCGCGGATACGATCGCCCCGATCGCCAGCCGCATCGCCCGCGGCGACGAACGGATCGACGGCTTCCCCCGCGACGCGTTCGATTCGCTCGCCTCGGCCGGTGTGTTCCGGATCCCGTTCGCCGGTGACGTCGGCGGCGACGACCTGACCCACCGCGCCACCGCGACCGCCGTCGCGGTCGAGGAACTCGCGTACTACTCCAACAGCGTCGCCGCGATCTTCGACGTGCATTGCATTCTCGCGGGTAATGCGGTCAACCAGGGCACCGATGCGCAGCGGCAACGCTGGCTCGCCCCGGTGGTCGCCGGTGAGATCGTCGGATCGTTCGCCACCAGCGAGCCGGGCGCCTCGAGCGACCTGTCCCCGGCCGCCGTCACCACCGAGGCCACCCGGACGGCGACCGGCTGGGTCCTGCACGGCCGCAAGCGCTGGATCACGAACTCCGCGGTGGCCGCCTTCGTCGTCGTGCTGGCGCGCACCGGCAATCGGCTCAGCACGTTCATCGTGCCCACCGACACCCCGGGCGTCACCATCGGCACCCCGGACCGCAAGCTGGGCAACAAGGGACAGATCACCGCGGACGTCATCCTCGACCAGGTGCACCTGGACGCCGACGCGCTGCTCGGCGAGGAGGGCGGCGGGCTGAAGATCGCCCTGCAGACCCTCACCTACGGACGGATCGGCATCGCCGCCGCCGGGGTGGGAATGGCCCAGGCCGCATTCGACCACACCGCTCAGCACCTTGCTCGACGGCATGCCTTCGGTGGCCCCCTGGCCGGCAAGCAGCACTGGCAGTTTCTGATGGCGGACCGGGCCACGGCCATCGAATCCGCCCGCGACCTGTACCTCAAGGCGGCGCTGCGACTGGACTCCGGGGTCGCCTTCCCCGAACCGGAGGCCGCGATGGCCAAGCTGCGCGGCACCGAGATCTCCGTGGACATGGCCCGCGACGCCGTGCAGGCGTTCGGGGGGCTCGGATTCACCCAGTCCCTCGGCGCGGACGACACCGACGGACCGGTGGAGGCGTTCTACCGGGACAGCAAGATCGGTGAGATCTACGAGGGTGCCAACGAGGTCCAGAAGTGGGTGCTCGCCCGGCAGATCTTCGGACGCGAGATCACCGGCTGACCGGGAGCCGACGTGGTCGCGCGCCTCCCCGGGCGCACGGCCACGTCGCCGCGGCATCGGCCATGTTCGGGGTATCCGAACAACCGGCCCCCGCGGGTACCTGTTACGTCGGATAATCCTTTCAGGGCCAACCGGTAGCCTTGAGCGTGTAACACTGCGTTCACCTGAGGAGGTGATCCGCGATGTCAACGCGTGACGATCAGGACGACAATGCCCCCGATGGGGAGACCCCGCCGCCCGTGAACACGACGCCGGCGCGCCAGGAGATGTCCGGCGGCCGCGAGTGGTGGACGGACGCTCTCGCGGAGACCTACTGCGAGATGGACCCGCAGTGGGAGTCGCGTAGCGGCCGCTTCGAGGCGAGACTGAGCACTCGGCAGTTCGGGGACCTGTCCCTGAGTACCGTACGCGCCCACGCGCATTCGGTTCTGCGGACACCGGCGATGATCGGCGACACCGATTCCGAGGATTACTTTCTGTGCGCGGTGACCGAGGGTCCCGGGCGGATCGAGCAGCACGACCATTCGATCTGGCTCGACAAGGGCTCGTTCGCGGTCATCGACGCCGGACAGCCATTCAGGTTCGACTTCCCACAGCGGTTCGAGCAGATCGTCGTTCGTGTTCCCCGCACGCTGCTGCTGGGTCGGATGTCCGAACGGGACGTCGACCGAGTGATGGCACAGCCGGTGTCGGCCGCTTCCGGTGCGGGCGTCGTCGTCAGCAGGTTCCTGCAGCAGCTCGCCGCCCTCGATGCCGCGGTGCCCGATGCGCCGGCCGCTGCACTGTCGGCCTCCGCGTTGGACATGATCGTGACCGCCTTGGCCGATACGGGTGGGACGGTCAGCCCGACGCAGCAAGCCCACACCGCGGACCTGCATCGGGCGCAGAACCTGCTCAAGACCCGGCTCCACGACGAGAACCTGTCGATCACCGAAGCCGCGGCCGAGCTGGGAATCTCGCTTCGGTACCTGCAGAAGATCTTCCAGAGCACCGGAAGTACGCCGAGTGAGTGGCTTCTTCAGGCTCGGCTCGAGCGTGCTCGCATGATCTTGCTGAGCACTGACATCACCATCGGCGACCTGGCGAGCCGGGTGGGCTTCAAGGACATCTCGCACTTCAGCCGGTCGTTCCGCACCTTCTACGGAGCCAGCCCCGGCCAGTACCGCCGGCGCTGACTGGACAAAATCGCCGCAGTCCCACCCCGCGAGTGAGAGGTGGGACTGCGGCGTGGTGGACACTGTGTCAGGGTTTCGTTCCGGCTCCGGCGATGGTGCGCCGGTACTTCAGGAAGGCCTTGTTGTCGTTCGCGGTGACACCTGCGACGAGCCCGGACTCGCCCAGCCCGTCCCAGTTCCACTTGCCCTCGACGCCGGTGTCCACCGGCACGAAGCTGTCGACCATCGTGACGAACCCGGCCGCCTTGAAATTGACATCGTACTGATCGGTCCAGAACGTCGGTATGGGTGAGTAGGGGGCTTTCCCGCCGACCGCGGCGAACAGATTCTCCGCCGCGGCCGCACCCATGTCGGCAGCGTTCGACCAGTGCTCGATCCGGACCCGCTTTCCGACACCGCGGTGGGTCCAGGATGCGACGTCCCCGACTGCGACGATGTCCGGGTGCCCGGATGCGTGACAGAACTCGTCGCACACCACGCTCCCCTGGTCCAGTTCCAGACCCGATCCCATCAGCCAGTCGGTGTTGGGAACCGATCCGAGTGAGAGCAGGACCAGATCGGCGTCGAGTATCTGGCCGTTGTCGAGTTCGACCCGCTCGACTCGGCTTTCCCCGTGAAACTGGGTCACCGAGGTGTTGCAGTGGATGTTCACGCCGTGCTCGCGGTGCAGGCGCTCGGCGAACCGGCCGATGTCCGGTCCGAGAAGGGGCATCAACGTGGCGGCCCGCTCGACAATCGTGACCGATTCGACCCCGTTGACGCGCAGGCTGGATGCGACCTCGCATCCGATGAAGCCGCCCCCGATGATGACCACGTTGTCGGCGTGTTGGGCTGCGGTGTGCAAGGCGATTGCGTCGTCGAGGCCGCGTAGCACGTGGAATCCGTCCAGCTCCGGCAGCCCGGGAAGGGTGCGCGCACCCCTACCGGTCGCGATGATCAGTTTGTCGTAGCCGATCTCGCCGTCGGTGAGGCTGAGCCGCCGGTTCTCCACGTCCAGTCCGGCTGCGGCGTTACCGAGGATCCATTCGAAGTCGTCAGCCGCGGTGTCGAATTCGCATTCCACCGGGGACATGGTTCCGGCAAGCAGCTGCTTGGACAGGGGCGGACGATTGTACGGGCGATGCTTCTCGTCGCCGACGATGGTGATCAGCTCGGACGTGCCGGTCTCGCGGAGCCGCTGCGCGGCGCGGAGACCGGCCAGGCCGCCGCCGACGATCACTGTGTTGGTCACGGCTCAACCCTCGATGCGGATGGCAGCGACGGGGCAGAGCTTGATTGCGGCGGTGACCTTGTCGCGGAGTTCCTCGGCGGGAGTCTCGTCCAGCAGGATCACCTCGTCGCCGTCGTCGTTGAGGTCGAAGACCTCGGGGGCGGCGATGACGCACTCTCCGTGACCATCACACATTCCGTACTCGATCTGGATCTTCATCTTCTCTTTCCCTTCCATATGCGATAGGGACGACGTCGGAACGCCGGCTAGCTAGTTTTTGTCGGCCCAGGTGATGGAGAGTTCGAGCTCCCCGAGGCTGCGGATGATGTTGTTGGGCTGGAAGCGGTGCTTACCGGCATGGAAGCGTTCGACGTTGTCGGCGAGCACGTTGAACAACGTGATCATTTCCAACCGCGCCAACGGCTTTCCCAGACACGCGTGCTTCCCACGACCCCACCCCAGGTGACCGGCCGGGTCACGAGTGATATCGAACGAATCCGGGTTCTCGAACTTGCGCTCGTCCCTGTTCGCGGAGCCGTACATCACCACCACACGCGAGCCCTCCGGAATAGCCACTCCGGCGATCTCGGTGTCCTTCGTCGCGACCCGGGTGAAGAACTGCAACGGCGAGGCCAGGCGCACGATCTCGGGGATCGCGCTGGTCAGCAGGGAACGGTCCTCGCGCAGGCGGTCCCACTGGTCCGGGTGCTGGGCGAACAGCAGCAGGCCGATCCCAATCGCGCTGATGGTGCTGTCCACGCTCGGGTAGATGTAGTCGTTCATCACCCCGCGGGCGAAGTCCTCCGGCCATCCCGCGGCCGCACCGTTCTTGAACAGCTGATCCGCCCAACCACCCTCACGCACATTGCTCGGGAAGTTCTCGTCGGCGAACTCCATGTATCCCATCATCGTTTCCAGGGCCGGCTGGGTGCGCGGGGCGTGCAGGGGGCCGATGCTGTCGAATCCGGCGACCCCCCACTTGAACATCTGCTCCTGGGTGACGCCCTCGACACCGACCAGGTCGGTGACGATCTCGATGGGCATCGCCATCGCCACGTCCGCGACGCCGTCGAGGTTGTCCTTGCCCTTCAGGGATTCGACCAGGTTCTCGGCGAAGTCCTGCAGCCGCGGCTTGAGCTCTTCGAGCGGGCCCTTCTTGATGGGGCATCCCTCGATCTGACGGATCTCGTCGTGGTGATCGCCCTCGGTCTGCAGGCTGGTCTCGGTGATGCCGTTGAAGAACTGGTTGAACCCCACGCCCTCACGGGATGTGAAGGTCTCCCAGTCCGAGAGCACCGCGGACACCTCGTCGTAGCGGGCGCAGGCGTAGTACCCGTACTTTTCGAGCCAGACCACCGGCCCGGCATCGCGCAGCTTCGCGTAGGTGGGGAAGGGATCGACGAGCACCGCGTCGACGTGGAGATCGTCGTCGAAACTCGGAATACCGGCCGGCCGTTGCTGCTGCTCGACCGCTGCATCCTGCGTCATTGTTCTTCTCCTTGGAGGTTGTCGAAACGTGAGTTCTGGGTGTTCAGCCGCGGAGGTGCGCGGAGAGAAAGGCTGCCGTGATGCCCAGGTGATCGGGTTGATCGAACTCGGGGCCTTCGTGGCCCGCACCGCCGAGCACGAGGAGGGTGGACCGGGCGCCGGTGCTGACCAGGGCGTCGTGCAGTGCGTGGCTCTGCGCGGACAACGTGATCCGGTCGCGGTCACCGTGCGCGATCAGAAACGGCGGGGCCAGAGACGTCACGCGGCTGAGTGGGCTGGCGTTCCAGGAGGTGTCCGACGGCGCCGAAACTTCGTCTTCGCCGAGCAGGGCGTTCTCGAACGGCGGTGGAAGAAGGTGGCTTTCGATCCAGCTGCGGCCTGCGTTGGCGGCCAGGTCGGACGGTCCGAACCAGTGGACGACGGCGTCGACGCGGCTGGACTGATCGAGATCGTCGCCGACGACACCTTCGAGTTCCTCGTCGCCGGGGGTCAGTCCGACCATGGTGGCCAGGTACGCACCTGCCGATGCGCCCCACACCCCGATCCGGTCGGTGGAGACCCCCAGCTCGGCTCCGTGTGCGCGCAGCCACCGCACGACCGCCTTGACGTCGTGAATCGGGTTCGGATACGAACCCTGCGGCGCGAGACGGTAGTTCGCGGACACCACGGCGACGCCGTACGAGGCCAGCCGTGCGAGACGGTCATCGGCGCCGTCCTTCTTGTCACCGAGCTGCCATCCGCCACCATGGAGATAGATCACCGCCGGGGGGTTGTCGATGTCCGGACGGTACACATCGACGGCGATCTCGAAACCGTCCACCTCGGCGACGCGCAGATTGGACTGCACTTGAACGTCATTCATGAAGAGGCCTTCCAGAAGGTCAGGTGTGTAAGTCGGCAAGGGGCTCGTCGTGCTCGGTTCTACGTCGAGCCTGTCGCGAAGGTCATTCGCGGTTTGTGCCTGTGATCCACAACACTACGAGCCCTGTTGCGGGTGTGCCATGGCGTCAGGCGCACATCATTTGGCATTCAGGCGCACGGCTGCGGCTGGGGCGACCCGTGCTCGCGAAAATCGGTGCAAGGCTGCGCTTACGCACGAAGAAACGCGACGGACCAGGAGGTCCGTCGCGTTTGTCGTGGAATCACGTGGGCGTGACCGGGGTTCCGATCACACCCACGTGCGTATCAGGACACGGGTGTGCCGGCGACGGCGTGGGACTGGTCGATCTCGTCCGAGATCGCGTGCTCGGCTGCTGCCGCGTCGGGGCCGGGGCCACCGGGGCCGAAGTGCGCGTACTTCTCGATGTGCTGGTCGAGCGAGAGCGGGCTGGGGGTGCCGTAGGTGAAGTAGGTCTCCCACGGAAGCTTCGCGCCGCCGATCGCCAGCCCGGTGTCGATGTCGGACATCTGCCAGGTCTTGGTCTCGCCGTCGGGATCGAGGTGCAGGTACCCGACCTCACCGAACAGCTCGATGCGGTTGCCGCCGGGTTCGAAGACGTAGAGGAACTGGGCCTGGGTGATGCCGTGCTTGTCGGGGCCGGCCTCGATGCGAATGTCGTAGTCGCGGAACATCTCCACCGCGTCGATGTTGTGCTGGCCGGTGCCGTAGTAGAACGCGAGGTGGTGCATCTTGCCGCGTTCGCCCTGCGCGTCCCGCAGACAGGCGACCTCGTGGCCGAGGATGTTCGAACTCATCCAGGCACCGATCTCGGTGTCGCCGTCGACGACGCGTTCGGTCGTGCGGAACCCGAGGTGGCGTTCGAAGGAGTTCTTCACCGCGCTGACGTCGCTGGCGAGCAGGTTGAGGTGGTCGATGCGCTTGACGGGGATGCCCTGCAGCGGCTTCTTCGACGGGCGGGTGAGGATCTTGGACTGCAGCTCCGGCGGGGCCTGGTACTTCTCGACCTCCCACAGCAGTTCCAGGTTGTGTCCGTCCGGGGACTGGTAGGTGAAGGTCTTGCCGTATCCGAAGTCGCTCTCGCGCCATGCTCCGTCGACGTTGGCGTCCGTGAGCGAGGCGGCCCGGCGTTCGAGCGCCTCGGGGGAGCTGGTGCGCAGTGCCGCGTGGCCGAGTCCGGCCTTGGTGGATTCGGTGACCTTCAGGCTCCACTGGTACGGGTCTTCGTAGGCGCGCAGGTAGACCGACTGCCCCTCGGTGTGGGTGATGTACATCCCGAGGAACTTGGTGAAGAAGTCCACCGTTTCCTGCGGCTTGGGGCTCAGCAGTTCGGCACGGGCGAGATGGGAAATCTCAAACCGAGAGTCACTCATGTCGTTCTCCTTTATCGCGCCGCCATGACCGCGGTGGGCCGTGTTCGCCGGCGACGTTTGTGGTGGATACGGGACTCGGGCGGGGATACGTCCGGGCCCTTGGAACCGGCGGTGACCGCTGTCGCGGTTATGACTGCCTGTGGCCTAGAACACTACGAGCCGTGGGGGCGTCGAGCCATGGCTCCAGGCGCACATCGTTTTGCCTCCAGGCGCACCGCGTCGGCCCCGGCGTGCGGTCGCCGCGCATCGCCACCACGGGCCGTGACCAGCGCGTCTCGGCCCGATCTTCGATTAATCCGGATCGGGGCGGTCCCACACCGGGGTGCTGTTCGGCTATTCCGACCATCGAACCCACCGCAGCGCATCGGTGGTTGTCTCGAAAGGGACTTCGGTGGGGTGTGAGCGCGATGTAAGCGCAGACCGCATGCGGGTACTCCACCACATTTCGACGCACCAGGTTCTGTCGGCACAGGCAGATATGAGCGAGAGGCACACAATGAGTCGCAAGAGCGCCGCGATTATCGGCTCCGGCAACATCGGTACGGATCTGATGTACAAGCTGCTGCGGTCCGAGCACGTCGAACCCCGCTTCATGGTGGGCATCGACCCCGCCAGCGAGGGTCTGGCCCGCGCCCGACAGGAAGGGCTCGAGGCCTCCGCCGGCGGCCTGGACTGGCTGCTCTCCCAGCCCGAACTGCCCGACATCGTCTTCGAAGCGACGTCGGCAAAGATCCACGCCGCCGCGGCACCGCGCTACGCCGAGGCCGGGATCACCGCCATCGACCTCACCCCCGCCTCGGTCGGCCCGTACGTGGTCCCCGCGGTCAACCTCGACGCGCACCTGAGTGCCCCCAACGTGAACATGGTCAGCTGCGCAGGCCAGGCCACCATCCCGATCCTCTACGCCATCAACGAGGTCGCCGACGCCTCCTACGGCGAGATCGTCGCCGCCATCGCCTCCCACAGCGCCGGCCCCGGCACCCGCCAGAACCTCAGCGAATTCAGCGAGAAGACCGGCAAGGCGCTGGCCCAGGTCGCCGGCGCCGACCGCGCCAAGGCCATCTCGGTGATCAACCCGGCCGAGCCGCCGATGAACATGCGCGACACCGTCTACGCCAAGGTCCGCAATCCCGACGCCGCCGCGATCGAGCGCGCAGTGGTCGACATGGTCGCCAAGGTGCAGCAGTACGTCCCGGGTTACTCGTTGCGCCTGGTCGACGTCGACGGCGACCTGGTCACCGTGATGCTCGAGGTCGTCGGCGCCGGCGACTTCCTGCCCACCTACGCCGGCAACCTCGACATCATCACCGCGGCCGCCGTCCAGGTGGCCGACGTCATGGCCCAGCAGAACCTCGTCCAGGGAGCAGCACAGTGAATACCCCCGCCCAGAAGAAGATCACGATCGTCGACACCACGCTGCGCGACGGCATGTCCTCGGTCTCGCACCAGTTCACCCCGCAGAACGTCGCGGACATCGCCCGCGGCCTCGACAAGGCCGGTGTCGGCACCATCGAGGTCGCGCACGGCATCGGACTCGGCGCCTCGTCCATCCAGTACGGGTTCGCCGCCGCCACCGACCCGGACTACGTGCGCGCCGCGGTCGACGCCGTCGAGAACGCCGACATCGCCGCGCTCTACGTGCCCGGCATCGCGACCCTGGCCGAACTGCAGCAGGCCATCGACGCCGGCATCAAGACCGTCCGCGTCGCGGTGCACTGCACCGAGGCCGACTGCGGGCAGCAGCCCGTCGAGTGGGCCAAGGAGCAGGGCCTGACGGTGATGACGTTCCTGATGATGAGCCACAAACTCGAGCCCGAGCCGCTGGCCGAGCAGGCCGCCAAACTCGACTCCTACGGCGCCGACGTCGTCTACGTCGTCGACTCCGCCGGTGCCATGGTTCCCCAGCACGCCGGGGACCGGGTCGCTGCCCTGAGGCAGGCGATCACCGCGGACATCGGGTTCCACGCCCACAACAACCTCGGCGTCGGGATCGCCAATGCACTCACCGCCGCCGAAAACGGGGCGACCTTCATCGACGGGTCCCTGCGCGGGCTCGGTGCCAGCGCCGGTAACGCGCAGACCGAGGTCCTCGCCGCTGCCTTCGAGCGGGCGGGCTGGGACACCGGGGTCGACCTGTTCCCGCTGATCGACACCGCCGAACACATCGTCGCTCCGCTGATGAAGGAACCGCAGATCGTCGACGAGACCGCCCTGATTCTCGGCTATGCCGGGGTGTACTCCACGTTCTTCCACCCCACCAAGCGGGCCGCGAAGAAGTTCGGCGTGCCTGCCCGCGACATCCTCATGGAGCTGGGCCGTCGCGGTGTCATCGGTGGTCAGGAAGACATGATCATCGACGTCGCCTCGGAACTGGCCGGCCGCACCTACGAGACTCCGGCGCTGGCGGGAGCCTGATCGCGTGGAGGGGTGCTTCGGACGAGGGGTCTGTGAGCGCCCCTTCCTCGGACTTTCCGTGCCGTTGCCGTGCGCCTGGAGACCAGGCGATGTGCGTGTGGGGCCATGGTGTGCACGGAACGCGCCTCGTAGTGTCGTAAGTCACAGACACCGTGTATGACATGCCGCGCATTGCCGCGGCCACATCAGGATCTGAAGGCTATTGGGTCCCAGCCTGATTCAACAGGAGAGCACATGACCGCAGTACCGGAAATTTCCGACGTCAAGCACCTCATCGGTGGTGACTGGCGTCCCGCATCGGACGGCGCCACGTTCGAAACTCGCGACCCGCACGACGGCTCCCTGCTCGGCACCGTCCCGCGGGGAACGGCCGCCGATGGAACAGACGCAGTCTCAGCGGCGCGGAAGGCGTTCGACGACGGTCCGTGGCCGCAGATGTCGCCGAAGGAGCGTGCGAAGATCCTGCACGCCGTCGCCGACAAGGTCGACGAACACCGCGAGGAACTGGCCCAGATCGAAACCCGCGACGGCGGCAAGAGCATCAACCAGTCCCTGCACGCCGAAATCCCGCGGGTCGCGCACAACCTGCGGTTCTTCGCCGACTACGTGTCCATGGCCGCCAACGAGGCCTACCCGGACGGGGACCTGCTCTCCTACGTCCTGTACCCGCCCGCCGGGGTGGTGTCCGCGATCAGCCCCTGGAACGCGCCGCTGATGCTCGCGACGTGGAAGATCGCCCCCGCCTTGGCCTTCGGGAACACCACGGTCCTCAAGCCCGCACCGCAGACGCCGCTCACCGCGCACCGGTTCGCCGAACTCGCCCTCGAGGCCGGCCTGCCCGAAGGCGTCCTCAACGTGGTCCACGGATTCGGCGGCGAGGCCGTCGCCGGTCCACTCACCGCGGACCCGCGGGTCGACCGGATCACGTTCACCGGATCGAGCGCCACCGGCGTGAAGATCCTGCAGGCGGCCGCGGTCAACCACACCCCGGTCTCGGCGGAGATGGGCGGCAAATCCGCGAACATCGTCTTCGACGACGCCGACCTCGACATTGCCGTCCCGATGGCCATCCGTGCCATCTTCGGCGGCAACGGACAGGTATGCCTGTCCGGGTCACGCCTGCTGGTGCAGAACTCGATCATGGACGAGTTCCTCGACCGGTTCGCCGAACAGGCCCGCAACCTCACCGTCGGTGACCCGAAGGACCCCGCGAACTTCGTCGGCCCGCTCATCGAGGAGAAGCACCTCGAGAAGGTACACAGCTACGTCGAACTGGCGCAGGAGGAAGGCGGCAAGATCGTCACCGGCGGGTCCCGGCTCACCGACGACGCCCGCGCCAAGGGGTTCTACTACCCACCGACCGTCATCACCGGGCTCACCAACGACTCGCGTACCGCGCGCGAGGAGATCTTCGGGCCCGTCGAAACGGTTCTCGGCTTCGACACCGAGGATGAGGCGCTGCGCATCGCCAACGACTCCCCGTACGGACTCGCCGGCATACTGTTCACCGACAACCTCAACCGCGCCCACCGCATGGCCGCCCGCTGGAAGGCCGGCACGGTGTGGATCAACACCTTCTTCGAACGCGACCTCCGGTTGCCATTCGGCGGTGAAGGCAGCAGTGGCCTCGGCCGCGAGGGCGGCCAATACTCCCGCGAGTTCTTCACCGAACCGCGAGCAGTCACCATCCGGCTGCGCAGCTGATTCCCTGTCGTCCACCAGCCGCCGGAGCGGTACCTCACCGCTCCGGCCGGTTGCTTTTTCTGGCTCTACTGACTCATTCGTGGGTAGTTCCGGCCGGGTAGTTGTGGGCGGGCGCCCCCGAGGCTGAGCATCGCGAGGGCGATGACGGCTTCGGGGGTGTGGAACCCGAAGCCGCGCCTGGTGATGAGCCGGATCTTGGTGTTCACCGATTCGATCCGACCGTTCGACAACCGGTGCTCGATGGCGGCGAGGATCGCGGGTTTGTGGACGAGGATGCTCTTCTGCAACGCGACGAACGCCGGGATCCGGGACCGCCTCGCCCAGCCGATCCATCGGTCGAGTTCGGCGGCGGCGTCCTCGACCGGGAGCTGGAAGATCAACCGCAGGCTCTCCTTGAGCCGGTATCCACGGTGCAGGACCGGATCGTGTAGTTCGATCCACCGCAGCGTCGCCCGCTGCTGCGCGGTGAGCGTGTCGGGGTTCTTCAGCAACGCCCACCGGCTGCGTTTGACCGCGCGGGCCGGCCCGGCCTTCGGGCGGCGGCGAGGTTTCCACCCGCCACCGCGGGAGGCATTCTCGGTGGCCCGAGCCCGGTTCCACGCGGCCCGACGCACCGCGTCGAGGGCTTCGGTGGCCCAGGCGACCACGTGGAACGGATCCGCGCAGCGCACCGCATCCGGGCAGTACCGGGCCACCGCCGACCCGATCCACCCGGCCGCGTCCGAGGTGACGTGGGTGATCTTCGCGCAGCGTGCGGGCCCAAGCCGGTCGAAGAACCCGGACAGGGTGGCCGCGTCGCGGCCCGGGGCGGCCCACACCAGCCGACCGGAGTCGTGATCGACGACGACGGTCAGATACTTGTGGCCCTTCTTGTACGAGATCTCGTCGATCCCGATCCGGCGTAGCCCGGCCAGCGGGTCCCGGGCGGGTGCGGTGTCCGCCCACACCCGCTCCACGATCGCCCCGACCGTGCGCCACGCGGTGCGCATCACCTCGCAGGTCGCCGACTGCGAGGTGTGGGTGGCCAGCCACGCCACGGTCTGATCGAACGCGTAGGTGTGCCCGGCGCGGTGCCGGGCCCAGGGCACCGCGGCCACCGTCACCCCGTGCTCACGGCAGGCCACCCGGGGTGTCTCGGCCTCGACGAAGGTGCGGATCAGGCCGCAGTCCGGGCCGCGCCACCGCCGCCGCCCGGCGCCCCCGTCGTAGCCGGGGCAGCGCCGACCGCACAGCCCGCACCGGGACCGCGCCCGCGCCTGCGGCCGGACCGACACGATCACAGCCTCGGCCGTTTCGTCGAAATCGACGCCCTCGATCACCGTCTTTTCGACACCCAACACCTGACGCCATATCCTGGCTTCGCGCACGCCGTTCTCCACACATGTAGCCGACTGACCCTAGACAAGCCAGAACGCTACTGGGACAACGGCGTGCGCCCTCACCAGACCCGACTACCACCCACGATCACAGCAGTAGAGCCCTTTTTCTTCCGAGGAGAACCCTGCCGTGACATCACCGGAACTCTGCGTCGTCGTGGGTGCGACCGGTGCGATGGGCACCGAGATCACCCTGCGCCTGGCCCGCCGCGGGCTGCGGGTCCTCGCCGTCGCCCGTAGCACCGACGACCTCGAAAAGCTCGCCGCAGCGGACGAGCGCATCGCCCCCTGCACCGCCGACATCGCCCACGACGACGCAATCGAAACGATCTCCGCTCAGGTGGATTCACCCGTGCGACTGGCACTGTTCGCCGCCGGCCTGCCGGTGCGGGGCTCCGCCGAAACGATCCCGCCGGGCGACCTGGCCGTGGCCACGAACATCAAGGTCGGCGGACTGCTGCGACTGCTGCATGCCGTGCGTGACCAGCTCGTCGACGGTTCCCGGTTCGTGACCATCGCAGGCTCGCTCGGCCTCGAACCCGGCCCCCTCGATGCCGCACCGGGCACGGCGAACGCCGCCGTGTTCAACCTCATGCGCCAGCTCAGCGCCCTGTACGGTCCGAAGGGTGTCACCACGCACACCATCGCTCCGGGACCGGTGGACACGCCGAGGCTCCGCGCCTTCGTCGAGACGGAGTCCGCGGAAACCGGGCGGGATGCGGAGGAGATCTGGGAGCGGTACCGCGCGAAGACCACCCTCGGCCGGCTGCCCACGCTCGGCGAAATCGGCTGGATCGTCGAGACGCTGCTCGCCCCCGAGGCCGCGGTCCTGCACGGTTCGGTGCTCAACGTCGACGGCGGAACCCGCCACGGAACCTCCTGACCACTTCCACCGAAAGGAATTGCGGCCCATGCCCGTCGCCCACTTCCACCTCGTCGACGGCGCCTACACGCCCGAGCAGCACCGGGAACTGCTCACCGCCGCGAGTCGCTGCTATTCCGAGGTCCTCAACGCTCCACTCGAACGAGTCCGGGTCTTCATCGTCCGATACCACCCCGACGACGTCGCCGTCGCCGGGAGCGTCGTCGGAGCAGGGGCACCGCCCGCGCCGTACTTCACGGCGATCGTGCTCGCCGGCCGCCCCGCGACGCAACGTCAGGAACTCGCGGCGCGGTTCACCGATCTGATCGTCGACCTCCTCGGTGCGCAGCGCTCGCTGGTGCGGGGACAGATCGTCGAGGTCGACCCGGCGAACTGGGCGATCGCGGGGACCGCCGCCGCGACGACCCGTGCCGGTGAGATCGCCGGTCGCGCCGGCGCGGCGCAGACCCCGAGCTAGGGCATCGGCGATAC
>NZ_JBHUSF010000173.1:0-18063 GCF_042673295.1 Rhodococcus sp. NPDC057014 | reverse complement strand
GTCCACAGACTCGTCAACCACGCACGGGTCGTTCAGGCGTCGACCCACATCTCCCCGGCCGGATCGAGTGTCCCCGTTCCCGACGTGACGGCAGCGACCAGATCGGCCAGCTCCGCAGAGTCCCTCGCCGCGAGGGTGAGGACCGCGGATTCCGCGTACGCCGTGTCCACCACGACGACGCCCCGTCCCCGCAACTCCGACTCGACGCGTCCCGCCTCGGCGTGACCGACGGCGAGGGTGTGCAGGTGGCGACGTTCCCTCCGCACGAGCGGTGCGGCATCGACCGCGGCGGCCACCGCGCCCGAGTAGGCGCGCACCAGTCCGCCCGCCCCCAGTTTGATTCCCCCGAAGTACCGGGTCACGACGACCGCGACGTCGACGAGGTCGCGGGCCTTGAGCACTTGCAGCATCGGAATGCCCGCGGTGCCACCGGGTTCGCCGTCGTCGTTCGCGCGCTCGACCCGGTCGGACGGCCCGTTGCCGACGATGAACGCCGAACAGTGATGTCGCGCATCGGGATACGCGCCGCGTCGGTCCTGGACGAAAGCCTGCGCCGCGTCGGCGTCCTCGACGCGCCGCAGGGCCGCGATGAAGCGTGAATGCTTTACCTCCGTCTCGAGAGTGAGATCGGCGGCGCGGGGAGCGAGGGTGTACGGCACCGGACCATTGTCTCCTGCCCTGATCCCGGTGCTGCGTGCCGCGAGTGACGGCAGTGACCGACGGGTATCCGTACGCTAGCGTCGGAAGAGCGCACGCAGACGACCACTTGTCGACTAGGAGAAGTCATGACGTTCACGCCCGGAGGGCCGAGTTACGGTCCGCCCGCGCAACCGACTGCAGGGGGAGAATCGAAAGGCCTGGGCTTCTTCCTTCTGATCGGTGTCGCAGTTCTCGGTGTCCTCAACCTGCTGCTCGGATTCGCGCCCTATGCCACGTTGGCGCGAGAATCCGTGAACTCGTTCGAAGCCAACACGGACGGGCTCGGACTGCTGTTCCTCGGTGGTCTGCTCGCCGCGGCGTCCCTTCTGCCGAAGCATTCCTATGCGGGTGCGGCCGCGGCGGCGTCCGTCGCGGGCTGGGTCGTCGCGTTGTTCGTCTTCCTGAACGTCGACGCGGATTCCGGCTGGGGCGCAATCCTGATCCTCGTTCTCGGCTTCATCCAGTCGGCCGTGGCCGTCGCGGCGGTGCTGTTCGACATCGGCGTGCTGAAGCAGCCGGCGCCCAAGCCGGCCGCGGCCGCGGGCTTCGGTCAGCCGGGCCAGGCCCCGCAGGGGTACGGCCCGGGCGCCCCGCAGGGGTACGGGCAGGGCCCGCAGCAGTCGTATGGACAGCAGCAGCCGCAGGGTTACGGCCAGAGCGCCCCGCAGGGCTACGGGCAGCAGAGCCAGTCGCAGCCCGGTTACGGGCAGCAGAACCAGCCCGGCTACGGCCAGCAGGGTTACGGCCAGCAGGGCCAGCCGTCGCAGAGCCAGCCGGGCTACACCCAGGGTTACGGACAGCCCCAGCAGCCGGGCTACGGAGCGGGCGCGAGTGCCGGATCCGCGTCGTACGACGCCCCGACCACCGCCTACCAGCAGCCGCAGTACCAGGGGTACTCGCAGCCGCCGATGCCGTCGCAGCCCACCGGGACGCCCAGCTCGCAGTACCCGGCGGGGACCAGTTACGGTTCGGCGCAGCACGCGGCGCCGGCGTACGGGTCGCCGTCCGAGTCCTCGCCCGTGGAGCGCACTCTGGAGTACGGCGAGCAGCCGTCCAGCGAGGCGAAGCCGGCCGAATCGGCAGAGAAGTCCGAATCGGAGGGGTACAGCGCGCCCACGCAGGCGTTCGACACGCGCGCCGACAGGGACGACAAGTAGCGGTCCATCCAGCAGGTGGCCTCTGACCGAACCTGGTCGGAGGCCACTTCTGTGCGGCGCGCCTGACCGCTGTCGCGGCGTCGGAGTGCCACTCTCGAGGGGATGAGTTCTTTGGTTGATCGTGCTCAGCGCGTCGCACAGGGTGCACGACGGCGAGCCGTCCGTGACGACGAGCGGCGAGCCGTCCGTGACGACGAGCGGCGTGCCGGCCGTGGTGATGAGCGGCGTGCCCCGCGACAGCGTCCCGTGCCCGACGCCGACGAGATGCGGGCGCTGCTGGCGATAGCGTTCCGGCCCGCGGGGGTCACGGTCGTCCTGCTGTCCGCGCTCGTCGTCGTCACGCTGGTGGCGGCGAACAGTGATCTCACGGGAACGTTCGGTGCCATCGCGGCGTCGTGGCTGGCGATTCACCAGGTGCCGTTGACGATCGACGGCACGTCTCTCGGTGTCCTCCCTCTGATCCCGACGGCGGGGATGATGTGGGCCGTCGCCCGCGGATGCGCGGCGGTGGTGCATCCGGCGTCCTCGCGGCGGCACGCTCTGCAGGTGATCGGCGCCGCGGTGGCCGGACCGCTGGTCGTGACGGCCATCGCCCTCGCGGTCATCGCGGACGCGTCGGCGGTGATCCCGCTGTCCTCACCGAACGCGCTCGCCGCGTTCGGGTGGGTGCTGTTGGTGCACCTGCTCGCGGCGGGGATCGGGGTGACGGTCGCGATGTGGCCGACGCTCGGTGCGCAGGTTCCGTCGTGGGTCCGGGACGCGGTGCGTCCGGGACTGCGCGCGATGTCGGCGATTGTCGGTGCCGGCGCGGTGCTGGTCACGATCTCGCTGCTGCTGGAGTGGTCCACGGTCGGGTCGCTGCTCGAACGCGGCGACGGCGTCGTCGGCACGCTCGGACTGACGATCCTGTCGGTGCTGTACCTGCCGAACGTGGTGGTGGGTGCCGCGGCCGCCGTCATGGGCGGGACCGCGCAGATCGGCGATGTCTCGGTCAGTGTGTTCGGCAACGTCGGTGGTGCGCTGCCGCCGTTGCCGCTGCTCGGTGCGGTTCCCGACGGGGTGTCGGGTGGTGCCTGGCCGGCGTTGCTGGTGATTCCACTGCTGATCGGCGTGATGCTCGGACGCGACTGCGGACGTCGCGTCGCTGGGCAGGAAGCGCTGTTCACCGTGCTGACCGCCGCCGGGGGTGTGGGTGCGGCGACGGCCGTGCTCGGTCTGGTGTCCGGGGGAAGGCTCGGCGCCTTCGGAACGGTGGAGCTGAACTGGTGGGCGTTCGGGCTGCTCACGTTCGCGTGGCTCGGGCTCGCGGGCGCGGTGACGGCGGTGGTCGTGGCCTGGCACCGGAGCCGGGGCGCCGCCGACGAGGCCGACACTGAGGACGAGGAACCGCACCTTCCCGGCGCGGAGGAGGTTCCGGCGATCGCCGCCCCGATCACCGAGGAGCCGGAGGTCCCGGCGGCCGCCCCCGGCCGGGTGATCGAGGCCGAACTCGTTGACGACACCGAAGCGCCCGCAGCCGCCGTCGCACCGCAGGACACCGACGCCGAGGCCGAGGTCGTGGTGGACGCCGAGGTCGAGGAGGACGCGTCGACGGCAGAACCGGAGGGGCCAGGTAAGGCGGTCAACGCCTCGGAAGCCGACCTGCCCCGCGGGCCCGCAACCCCCAGCGACTAGGCTCTTGGTCGGTCGACGATGCGACCGCCCCCTTTCGATTCACCCGGCCTTTCGATTGTTCAGGAGTAGAGCGCTGACTTCCTCGCGTGACCACCTGAGGCCCACGACCGGTTCGCCGGCGCGGATCGTCGTACTCGCCTCCGGTGCGGGAACGCTCCTGAGGTCGCTGATCGAAGCAACGCGCACGGACGGGTACCCCGCCGAGATCGTCGCCGTCGGCGTGGACCGCGACTGCGACGCGACCACCCATGCGAACGCGGCGGGCATTCCGCACTTCCGGTTGAGCCTGCGCGAGCATGCCGACCGTGCCGCGTGGGACGTCGCGCTGACCGAGGCCGTCGCGTCGCACCAGCCGTCGCTCGTGGTGTCGGCGGGATTCATGAAGATCCTCGGCCCCGCCTTCCTGGACCGCTTCGGTGGACGCATCATCAATACGCACCCCGCGTTGCTGCCCGCCTTCCCCGGCGCGCACGCGGTCCCGGATGCGCTGGCCTACGGCGTCAAGGTGTCGGGATCGACGGTCCACCTCGTGGACGCGGGGGTCGACACCGGGCCGATCCTGGCGCAGGAGCCCGTGCCGGTGCTCGACGGCGACGACGAGTCGACCCTGCACGAGCGCATCAAGACTGTGGAGCGACGGTTGCTGGCGGACGTCATCGCCGCTGTCGCCACCCGTGGAGTTGTTTCCGATGGACGAAAGGCCGTGATCCCCAGTGAGTGAACGCAAGGCAGTACGCCGAGCGCTCGTCAGCGTCTACGACAAGACCGGTCTGGTCGAACTGGCTACGGGCCTGCACAAGGCAGGCGTCGAGCTGGTGTCGACAGGGTCGACTGCAGCGAAGATCGCCGACGCCGGCATCCCGGTCACCCCCGTCGAGGCGCTGACGGGTTTCCCCGAGTGCCTCGAGGGCCGGGTCAAGACCCTGCACCCCCGGGTGCACGCCGGCGTCCTCGCGGACACCCGGAAGCCGGAGCACCTCGCGCAGCTCGAGGAGCTCGGCATCGAGGCGTTCCAGCTGGTGGTCGTGAACCTGTATCCGTTCACCCAGACCGTGGCCTCGGGTGCGACCCCCGACGAATGCGTCGAGCAGATCGACATCGGCGGCCCGTCCATGGTGCGCGCCGCCGCGAAGAACCACCCGTCGGTGGCCGTCGTGGTGGATCCCGCCCGCTACGACGACGTGCTCACCGCGATCGCCGGTGGTGGTTTCACGCTGCCCGAGCGCACCGCCCTCGCCGCGCAGGCGTTCCAGCACACCGCGTCGTACGACGTCGCGGTCGCGAGCTGGATGACGTCCACGCTGGTGGACAGCGGTGACTCGCAGTTCCCCGAGTGGGCGGGCGCCACCTGGGACCGCTCCGCCGTCCTGCGGTACGGGGAGAACCCGCACCAGGCCGCGGCCCTCTACGTGAACTCCGCTGCCCCGGCCGGTCTGGCGCAGGCCGAGCAGCTGCACGGCAAGGAAATGTCGTACAACAACTACACCGACGGTGACGCGGCGTGGCGTGCGGCGTTCGACTTCAGTGAGCCGGCCGTCGCGATCATCAAGCACGCGAACCCGTGTGGCATCGCGGTCGGTGCCGACATCGCCGAGGCGCACCGCAAGGCGCACGCCTGCGACCCGGTCAGCGCCTATGGCGGAGTCATCGCCGCGAACCGTGAGATCACCGTCGAGATGGCCGAGCAGGTCGCCGAGATCTTCACCGAGGTGATCATCGCCCCGTCCTACGCGGACGGCGCGCTCGGCGTGCTGCAGCGCAAGAAGAACGTCCGCGTCCTCCTCGCGCAGGCGCCCACCGCGACGGGAATCGAACTGCGTCCCGTGTCGGGTGGGGCTCTCCTGCAGGAGCGCGACGTGCTCGACGCCGAGGGCGACGACCCCGCCAACTGGACCCTGGCCGTCGGCGACGCCGCCGACGAGCAGACCCTGAAGGATCTCGAGTTCGCGTGGCGCGCGTGCCGTTCGGTGAAGTCCAACGCCATCCTGCTCGCCTCCGACGGCGCGTCGGTCGGCGTCGGCATGGGCCAGGTCAACCGCGTCGACTCCGCGCACCTCGCGGTGCAGCGGGCCGGTGACCGGGTGGTCGGGTCGGTGGGTGCGTCCGACGCGTTCTTCCCGTTCCCCGACGGACTGCAGGTCCTCGCGAACGCCGGCGTCAAGGCCGTCGTGCAGCCGGGTGGTTCCGTCCGCGACAACGAGGTGATCGATGCGGCGAAGGAAGCCGGCATCACCATGTACCTGACGGGTGCGCGGCACTTCGCGCACTAGCGTCCGGCTTTTCTCGAACGGGTCTCGGCATCGCGCCGGGGCCCGTTCTGCTTTGTCAGGCGGCTGCGGCCCCGTGCGTGCGGCCGGTGCCCTCGAGTTCACGCGGCGAACCGGTGATGACCACGCGGGCGGCGCCGCGACTGCGGACCTCGCTGATCAGCGCACCCAGACCGGCCTCGTGGGCGGCGTCGCAATGCGACAGGTCGAGGGTGACGGCGTAACCGGTGAGGTCGTCCGGCAGGTCCAGATACGGGGGAGAGGTGGACAGTTGGTTGATGCGAAGTTTCATGTGGTGCTCCTGAAAGTGAAAGGTAAAAGAAAAGGCACCCGAGGGGTTTGCCCTGGGTGCCCGAGAACGACTTGGTTGAGTCTCAACGTTCTCGGGGTGCGCCGTACTTGGTGATGTGCTTGTCGGCGGAGCATCGACGCCATGCGGGTACGGATGCGAAGAGCGCGTGAAGCTGCATCATGGCCGTACCTTTCTGCGTGTCGTTGCTGGTTGGTAGATGACCGTACAGCACCGGTTGAGGGTTTGCACCTCCATTATCCGGCCACCGCGCAGGAAGGCACGGTTGAGCAGCGAGTCTTCGCCCAGAGTTGCTGTCCCGTTCACATCCGCACCTCGTCCGTCAATCCCACCACTTTGGTTACAGCTTGCTTTCGATCCGGACTCGAGCAGCACGAACGCGCGGTGCAGCTGATTCACTCGGGGCTGATGTGACTCGAGTGGCACCTGTGGAAGGAGAGTGGCGCCCGGACTGCGACGGTGCGCCCATCCCCGTTATGAACCGTTTTGCGATCAAGGCCGGCCTCGGCGCCTGCGTCCTGGGTGCGTCCGCGCTCATCCCTGCTCAGGTGTCGGCGGAGCCCGCGGCGACGGCGACCGGCACCGAACTGTCCGGGATGACGGTGTTCCTCGACCCCGGACATCAGGGTTCCAGCGAGGGCCACGACCTCGCACAGCAGGTCAACGATGGCCGCGGCAACACCAAGGACTGCCAGACGAGCGGCATGACGTCGCTGGGCGGGGTGCCCGAACACACCATCAACTGGAACGTCTCCCAGCTGGTGAAGAGCAGTCTCGAGAGCCTCGGGGCGAAGGTCGTCCTGAGTCGTCAGGACGACACCGGGTGGGGCGGGTGCATCGACGAAAGGGCTCGTGCGGCAAACGAATCGAACGCCGATCTGGCGGTGAGCATTCACGCGGACTCGACGGAGCAGGGTGAGGACGCGAGCAAGCACGGATTCCACATGATCATCCCGTCGTTGCCCATCCCGGACGAGAAGGCGGACGCGGCGCAGTCCGGGGGCGGGCTCGAGGCGTCGAAGATGATGCGTGACGCCTACAAGTCCGACGGTTTCGTTCCCGCCAACTACGCGGGCGTGAACGACGGCCTCCAGACCCGCGCCGACGTCGCCGGTCCGGCGCTGACCCAGGTTCCGCTGGTGTTCGTCGAGATGGGCAACGGGTCCAACAAGGAGGACTCCGCGCAGCTGGAGAGCACCGACGGCCAGTTGAAGCACGCCATCACCATCACGACGGGCATCGTCACCTACCTGCTGACGGGCTCGGAGGCGGCGCCTGCCCAGGAGCTGGCCGCAGCGCCGGCCGCGACCACGGCACCCGAGGCCGGCGAGGACGGCGCGTCGTCGACCACCACCACGACCCCGAAGGCGACCACCCCGAAGTCGGCGAACCCGCAGTCGACGGCACCGGACTCGGCGCAGCTGTCCGAGCTGATGGAGATGCTCGCGCCGCTGCTGGAGGTCCAGGGGCTGGACGGGCTGGAGGACCTCGTCAACGACAAGAACCTCGGGCTCGTGTCCGATCTGGCGAGTACGTTGCTGGCCGTGATCACCGGGGCCGGCGGGGCGAACTGATCACAGTGCCGCGATCCACCTGCTGAACGGTTCGGTGAACTCCGCCGAGTAGGGCAGCGGTTCCACGTAATCCGGACCGGTGGACGGACGGTCGCCGACGTCCTTGAGGACGTGATTGGCGTTCGTCATCCGCACCGGCGTCAGCGCGGTGTGCGCGAGGGCGTCATTCAGGCCGTCGACGTCCGCGAGTTGCACCTGAATGTCCTTGGCGGAGCAGCTCGTGAGAACCGGGAAACCGGAGGGCAGCCGGCCGGCCAGTGCGCGGGGGTCGAGAGCGTCCTCCTCCGCGAGGGCCTTGGCGTTGGCGTGGACCAGCCCGGCGTTCTGCAGGGGTTCCGGCAGGTCGTCGGGGATCGTGCCCGACGTGCGCAGCGATTCGACGGTGTCCGCGAGCGCGAGCCGCAGCTCGTCGGCCAGCTCCACCGGCAGTTGTCCGGCGCCGACGACGGCGTCGAGTTGTCCGTGGATCTGCGTGGTGAGCAGGTCGAGGAGCCGGACGCTGAGCGGTTCGAGCAGTCCGACGGCGCGCACCCGCGACTCGTTCTCCGCGGTGGCGAGCGCGAGGGCGACGAGTCCGCCGTCGCTGTGCCCGATGACGATCAGCCGGGACGGGTCGACTCCGGGCTGGGCGGCCAGGAAGTCCAGGCCCGCGGACGCGGCGTCGACGAAGGTGGTGAAGCCGAGACCGCCGACCTCCTCCACCTCGTACGGGCCGAGGGCGGTTTCGCCGCTGCCGATCTTGTCGTAGCGCAGACTCGCGATGCCGTGCCGTTCGAGCACGTCGGCGAGGTGGCGGAGGGTTCCGATGTCACCGGGGAGCAGGGCACTGTCGCCGTTGCGGTCGGTCGGACCGCTGCCGGCGAGCAGCAGTGCGGCGGGCGCCGACCCGTTCGCGTCGGCGGGCGTGCGGAGGCTGCCGTAGTAGGTGACGGCACCGCTGGCGAAGGTGATCTCGGTGTCAGGCATGGGGACTGTCTACCAGTTCACGTCGCGCGCAGTCGCCGCACCCGTTGCACTCCGCCGTGACGACGGCGGGAGGCGTCGCGGCCGAGATCTCAGAGAAGCATCACAGAACTCACATATTCGGCGATTAGCGTCTGCATCACCAGTTGTTCCAACGGATTACGTCCGAGACGAGCTCCCGACTCCAGGAAGGTGCCGCATCATGAACGTCGTACAGTTGACCACCGGTGATTTCGTCGCCGCCATGTTCTCCCTCGACTTCGTCGACGGCGGATTCCGCCGGGAGGCCGTCGAGCGGATTCACCGGGGCGCGATCGACGAGTGGGTGTCTGCGCTCACCGGGTCGGGTCTGTTCTCCAACCGTGCGGTTGCGAACGTGGTCCGGGCATGGCGAGCCGATCCGCGACTCCTGCTGGATTCGCTTCTGGCGGCGGCCGATCCGGAGACGCTCGAGCGCTACCGTGCCGCCTGGAGCGAGTTGGACGCCGCGTCTTCGTGCGCGGTTGCCGCGTAGGCGCGCAGTGCTCGGGAGGGGCTGGCGCACGTTAACCGCGTGCCGATTCGCCCGAACCCTCGTAGCGTGGAGTGGTGACGTCATCGGAACACAGACCTTCCACCGTCGGCGAGCTCCGCGAGTCGGGCCACGTTCAACGCACCGTCAAGGAAGAGATCCGCGAGAATCTGCTCGCGGCCCTACGCGACGGTCGTGACCCGTGGCCCGGCATCGTCGGTTTCGAGGAGACGGTGGAACCGCAACTCGAACGGGCACTCATCGCAGGTCACGACGTGGTGTTGCTCGGCGAACGAGGTCAGGGCAAGACCCGCCTCCTCCGCACCCTCAATCTGCTCCTCGACGAATGGACCCCGGTGATCGCCGGTTCCGAACTCGGGGAGCACCCCTATGAGCCCATCACCCCGGCGTCGATCCGCAGGGCGCAGGAACTGGGCGACAGCCTCCCGGTCGCGTGGCGGCACCGCAGTGAGCGGTACTCGGAGAAGCTCGCTACCCCGGACACGTCGGTGGCGGACCTCGTCGGCGACGTCGACCCCGTGAAGGTCGCGGAGGGCCGCAGTCTCGGCGACCCGGAGACCATCCACTTCGGTCTCGTTCCCCGCGCGCACCGGGGCATCGTCGCCATCAACGAGCTGCCCGACCTCGCCGAACGCATCCAGGTGTCGCTGCTCAACGTCATGGAGGAACGCGACATCCAGGTCCGCGGGTACACCCTCCGGTTGCCGCTGGACGTCCTCATGGTGGCCAGCGCGAACCCGGAGGACTACACGAACCGCGGTCGCATCATCACCCCGCTGAAGGACCGGTTCGGTGCCGAGATCCGGACGCACTACCCGACGCGTCTCGACGACGAGGTCGCGGTCATCCTGCAGGAAGCGCACCTCACCGCCGAGGTGCCCGAGTACCTCCTCGAGATCCTGGCCCGGTTCACCCGGCTACTCCGCGAGTCGACGTCCGTCGATCAGCGGTCGGGGGTGTCCGCCCGCTTCGCGGTGGCCGGCGCCGAAACCGTCAGTGCGGCCGCGGTGCATCGCGGCGCCGTCCTCGGCGAGGCCGACCCGGTCGCGCGGCCCGTCGACCTCGAGACCGTCGTCGACGTGCTGCGGGGCAAAGTGGAATTCGAATCCGGTGAGGAGGGACGTGAGATCGAGGTCCTCGAACACCTGCTCCGGCGGGCGACGGCCGACACGGTCCGCACCCGGCTCGGCGGCATCGACCTCGCCGAACTTGTGGACGCCGTCGAACAGGGTGACCCGGTGGTCACCGGCGAACGGATCACGGCGAAGGCGCTGCTGAACGAGCTGCCCGAACTCGAGGTCCTCGACGTGCTCGCCGAACGTCTGGGCGCGGAGTCCGACGGCGAGCGGGCCGCGGCGGCCGAGTTCGCGCTCGAAGGGCTGTACCTGGCGCGGCGGATCTCCAAGAACCCGGACATCAACGGGCAGACGGTGTATTCGTAATGTCCCGCAAGGCGGAACGCGGGCCGCACAACGCGCGGTACGGCCCGTACGAGGGCGGTGATCCGCTGGCGGCGCCGGTGGACCTGCGCGAGGCGCTCGCCGCGATCGGCGACGACGTGTTCGCGGGCAGTTCGCCGCGGCAGGCGCTGCGCGAGCTGCTGCGCCGCGGCAGCCGGGACATGCGCGGCCTCGACGAGCTCGCGGCCGAAGCCAATCGCCGCCGCCGCGAACTGCTGAAGCGGAACAACCTGAACGGCACCCTCGAAGAGGTCCGGGAACTTCTGGACCGCGCGGTGCTCGAGGAACGCAAGACCCTCGCCCGCGCGCTCGACGACGACGCCCGCTTCTCGGAGATGCGCCTCGAGGAACTGTCGCCGTCCACCGCGCAGGCCGTGCAGGACCTCGCCGACTACGACTGGCGCAGTTCGGAAGCCCGTGCCGACTACGAGAAGATCCGCGACCTGCTGGGCCGCGAGGTGCTGGACCAGCGGTTCGCCGGCATGAAACAGGCGCTCGAGGGTGCCACGGAGGAAGACCGCGAACGCATCCGGGAGATGCTGTCCGACCTCAACGACCTGCTCGACAAGCATTCCCGCGGCGAGGACACCCAGGAGCAGTTCGACGAGTTCATGGACAAACACGGCGAGTACTTCCCGGAGAACCCGCGCAACGTCGAGGAACTGCTCGACTCGCTGGCGCAGCGCGCGGCGGCGGCGCAGCGGCTGCGGAACTCGCTGTCGCAGGAGCAGCGCGACGAACTCGACGCGCTGGCGCAGCAGGCGTTCGGCGACCCGTCGCTGATCGGACAGCTGGACCGCCTCGACCAGCACCTACAGGCCGCCCGGCCCGGCGAGGACTGGCAGGGCGCGCAGCGGTTCCGCGGCGACGACGGCATGGGCCTGGGCGAGGGCACCGGGGCGTTGCAGGACATCGCGGAACTCGAGTCGCTCGCCGAGCAACTGTCGCAGCAGTACGCGGGCGCACAACTCGACGACATCGACGCCGAGGCCCTGGCCCGGCAACTGGGCGACGAGGCGGCGGCGGATGCGCAGACCCTCGCCGAACTGGAGAAGGCACTGCGGGACCAGGGTTTCTTCGACCGCGGGGCGGACGGCCAGTGGCGGCTGTCGCCCAAGGCGATGCGCCAACTCGGTCAGACGGCACTGCGGGACGTGGCGCAGCAACTGTCTTCGCGCGGCGGGCAACGGGAGACGCGGCGCGCCGGGGCGATGGGGGAGCCGACGGGGGCGTCCCGCGAGTGGGCGTTCGGCGACACCGAGCCGTGGGACGTCACCCGCACCATCACCAACGCGGTGCTGCGGGCGGCGTCCGATCCGGTCGAACGCGGTCGCGTCCCGGTCCGGTTGTCCGTGGCGGACGTGGAGGTGATGGAGACCGAGCAGCGGTCGCAGGCGGCGGTCGCGTTGCTGGTCGACACGTCGTTCTCGATGGTGATGGAGGGGCGGTGGGTGCCGATGAAACGCACCGCACTCGCGCTGAATCATCTGGTGAGCACCCGGTTCCGCAGCGACGAACTGCAGCTCATCTCGTTCGGCAGGCACGCGCAGGTGCTGACGCCGTCGGAGCTGGCGGGCCTGGACGGCGCCTGGGACCAGGGCACCAACCTGCACCACGCGCTGCTGCTGGCCGCCCGGCATCTGCGCAGGCATCCCAACGCCCAGCCGGTGGTCCTGATCGTCACGGACGGTGAGCCGACCGCGCACCTCGAGCCGGACGGCTTCGCGTACTTCGACTACCCGCCGAGTGCCCGGACCCTCGGTCTGACGGTCCGGGAACTCGACACCCTCGCCCGGCTCGGCGCGCACGTCACGTTCTTCCGGCTCGGTGAGGATCCCGGTCTCGCGCGGGTGGTGGACCGGATGGCGGAACGGGTCGGCGGACGCGTCGTGGCGCCGGGTCTGGACGGTCTCGGCGCCGCCGTCGTCAGCGACTACATGCGCCGCAGGCGCTGACCCGTGAGTACTTGTCAACCGCCCGCGGTTAACAAGTACTCACGGGTGCGTCAGCGCACGGCGGGCTGGTGCTGGGTGATGCAGTGGATGCCGCCGCCGCGGGCGAAGAGCGGGCGGGCGTCGACGGAGACGACCGTGCGTCCCGGGTAGGCGGCCGACAGGATCGCGACCGCTTCCTCGTCCGCGGGATCGTCGAAGCTGCACGCGATGACGCCGCCGTTCACGACGAAATGGTTGATGTAGCTGTAGTCGACGAAACCCTCCTCGTCGCGCAGGACCGTCGGCGCGGGGACGGTGATGATCTCCCACGACTCACCGCGGGCGTCCGTGGTCTGCTTCAGCACGTCGATGACGGCCTTGCTGACCTCGAAGTCGGGGTGGTCGGGGTTGCGCTGATCGTGCACCAGGACGACACCCGGCGAGGGGATGGCGGCGACGATGTCGACGTGCCCGCGGGTGCCGTACGTGTCGGAGTCGCGGGTCAGCCCGCGCGGCAGCCAGATCACCGTGGTGGCACCGATCGTGCGGGCGAGTTCGGCCTCGATGTCCGCCTTCGACAGGTCCGGGTTGCGGCCGGGGTCGAGTTGCACGGTCTCGGTGACCAGGACGGTGCCGAGGCCGTCGACCTGGATGCCGCCGCCCTCGTTGACGATCGGCGAGTCGACGAGTTCGGCACCGGACCGCTCGACCACCAGGGCGCCGATTTTCGAGTCCTTGTCCCACTGGGCCCAGTCCTGGCCGCCCCAGCCGTTGAAGATCCAGTCGACGCCGCCGAGGCGTCCGTCCTCGGACAGCACGAACGTGGGTCCGATGTCGCGCATCCAGGCGTCGTTCAGCGGTGCCTCGACGATGTCGATGTCGGGGGACAGGTACTGTGCGGCCGCCGGCACCTCACCGGGGTCGACGACGACGGTGACCGGTTCGAATCGTGCGACCGCGTGCGCCACCTCGGCCCATGTGGTGCGCGCCTCGTGCTGCTCCTCGGGGGTGTCGCCCAGGGAGTAGCCCGCACTGGGATAGGCCATCCAGGTGCGTTCGTGCAGTTCGCCTTCCGCGGGCATGCGCCAGGACATCAGTTCCTCCCGAACGGGGATGCGTGATCGACGGGCTCGGTGAGGACGCCGTACGTGTCGGGGCGACGGGTGGCCAGGAACGGGAACAGCGTCAGCCAGTCCTCGCGCTGCTGGAGGTCGAGGTCCGCGACCAGCACGGCGGATTCGTCGCGCGGGGCCTGCGCGAGGATGCGGCCGTAGGGGTCGGAGATGAACGACGAGCCGTAGAACGTGATGAGGCCTTCGCCGCCGTGGCGGTTGGGCACCACCATGAACGTGCCGTTCGCGATGCCGTTGCCGACGATCACCTGCTGCCACAGCGGCTGGGTGTCGAACTGCGAGTGGTCGGGTTCCGAGCCGATTGCGGTGGGGTACACCAGGATCTCGGCGCCGCCGAGCGAGTAGGCGCGGGCGACCTCGGGGAACCATTCGTCCCAGCAGGTGGGGAGTCCGAGCTTGACGCCGTCCAGTGCCTCGGCGGTGTGGACGGGGTACGGGTTCTCGGCCGGGCCGCCGCGGAAGTAGGTGTCCTCGTAGTAGCCGGCGGTGACGGGGATGTGCAGCTTGCGGGTGCGCGCGAGCAGTTCGCCGGACGGGGAGACGAGGATGGCGGTGTTGAATCCGAGCCCGTCCTCGTACCGGACGCCGTTCTCGGAGTCGTTGCGCTCGTACAGGGACGCGTGGACGAGGACGCCGTGTTCGGCGGCGGCCTTGGCGGCGAACGTGAACGTGGGTCCCGTGAGGAGGTCCTCGGCGTGGCGGCCGGGGTTGTCACCGCCTTCGACGAAGGCCGGGTACCGGCTCAGGGTGAGTTCGGGGAGGAACACCACGCGCGCCCCGAGCGTGGCTGCGGCGGCGATGCCCTCGTCGAGTTCGGCCCGCAGATCCTGCTCGTTCTCGTGCCAGCGGTGCTGGACGAGGCCGACGCGGAGCGGGGTGCGTCCGGTCTCGCGCGTCCTCGACAGGGACTCGGGCGGGGTGAGGGCGGTGATCGTCAACATTGTGTTTCCTCGGATGTTCGGTTCGGCGAGCGCCTAAAACGAATTGGATTCGTTAAGTATGGTGGGTAAATGCTCGGCGATCAAGGGGCGGGGAGCGAAGATTTCGATTCCTTCGGTATCCGCCCTGGTCGCCGCTACGGCGGCGCCGAGGCGCGCGTCGCCGGTGACACACACCGACCAGGAGGGCACCCATGCCACGGCCATCGCAGCGACTGCTGTCGCCGGAGATCATCACCGAAGCCGCCATGCGCATGGTGGACCTCACGGGTGATTTCACGATGCCGGGTCTCGCCGAACGGCTGAAGGTGCGGCCCTCCTCCCTGTACAACCACGTGTCCGGGAGGGCGGAGATCATCGAATTGATGCGTGCCCGCATGATGGCGGGCATCGTGGTGGCGGACCCCGACGGCAAGTGGAGCGAGACGGTGGCCGGCCTGGCGCGCGAATATCGGCGCAACTACGCCGAGCATCCTCGGCTGATTCCCCTGTTCACCGCGCACACAGTGCAGTCCGGTGTGGCATTCGCTCTGTACAACGCTCTGGCGCAGGCATTCTCGGACGGCGGCTTCACGCCCGAGGAGATTCTGCACGCCATCACGACGGTCGACAGTTTCGTGCTGGGGTCGGCGCTGGACCTCGCCGCACCCGAGGTGGTCTGGGCGACCGCCCCGGAGGCGAACGAGTCCATGCGGGCCGCCCTGGCCACGTCCGGGCCGAACCCCGGACGGGCGGATGCAGCATTCGAGTTCGGGCTGCGGACGCTTATCGCTGGCTTGGTGGCGCAGGCTCCGAACGAGCCGTGAGATCGCTCTCGTCCCGCAACGCGGAGGTGTCGCGGTTGAGGGTCTTGCCCTCGAAGAACGCGGGACTGCGGAAGCGCATGACCATCATCAGCACGGCGCCGAGCAGGAGGATGCCGAAGCCCAGGAAGAAGACCAGGCCGATGCCGCCGATCGACGCGCCGCTCGCGTTGTCCGGGTTCATGCTCTCCTCGATCGAGATCACGAACACCGCGAGCAGCACGAGGCCGCCGAGGACCGGGAACGCGAACCGGAAGACGAAGTTGCGGACACTCGCGAACAGGCTGTCCCGGAAGTACCAGACACACGCGAACGCCGTGATGCCGTAATACCAGCAGATCATGATTCCCAGCGCGGCGATGGTGTCGAGCAGCGTGCGCTCGGACAGGAACGTGACGACGGTGTAGAAGACCGCCGTCACCACACCGGCGACGACCGTGGCGAACGACGGGACGAGGAACCGGGGGCTCACGTCGGCGAGCTTCTTGGGGAAGGCCCCGTAGGCGCCCATGGCGAGCATGGTCCGCGCGGCGGGCAGGAACGTGGTCTGCAGGCTCGCGACCGAGGAGACGAACACCGCGAGGAACAGCAGCATGCCGCCCCAGTTGCCGAGGACCGGATCGGCGAGGGCACCGAAGACGTTCTCGGAGTTGTCCGGGTTGCCCAGTCCGAGACCGTCCTCGCCGACGCCGGCATACATCATCGCCGCGACCGACACGAGCAGGTAGGTCAGCAGGATCGTGGTCACGCACAGCAGTCCCGCGCGGCCGGGGGTCTTCTTGGGGTTCTTGGACTCCTCGCCGAGCGTCAGGCAGGTGTCCCAGCCCCAGAACGCGAAGATCGAACCCGTCAGGCCGATCACGAACGCGCCGACGGCCAGCCCCGTGAACGGGTTGAACCAGCTCAGGTCGAACGAGAGCCCGGCGGGGGCGTCGCCGTTGCCGACGTGGACCAGTGCCACCACCGCGAACGCGATGAGCAGGACCATCTGGAAGCCGACGAGCGCGACCTGCAGGCGCTCACTGGTGGTGATGCCGCGGCTGGCGATCCACGTGGCGAGCGCGATGAAGAGCAGCGTGGTGCCCACGTTGACGAATTTGTTGCCGGGCAGGTCCGCGATGCTCGGTGCGTCGAACAGTTTCGCGATGAACAGATAGAAGAACTGGACGGCGATCGCCGCGAGGTTCGAGAGAACGATGATCGTGGCGATCACCATGCCCCAGCCGCACATCCAGCCCACGTACGGTCCGAACGCCTTCGTCGACCACGTGAACGACGCACCGCAGTCGGGTGATTCGGAGTTGAGTTCCCGGTACGCGTACGCCGTGAGGAACATGGGGATGAAGCCGGCGATGAAGATGGCGGGCATCTTCAACCCGACCGCCGCGACGATCAGCCCGATGCTGGCCGTCAGCGTGTAACCCGGTGCCACCGAGGAGATCCCGAGGATCGCCCCGGAGAACGTCCCGACCGCACCGGTGGCCAGGCCTTTGGTGCTCACGGCAACGCCGGCCGAGGCCGGTGCGCCCTCGCTGTTCGTCATGTCTGAACCTCCGGTCGGGAATGATCGTGGATCCGGGGCGGGTGTCGCGGACGGTTTACTCACTGCCTGAAAACTCCTGCTTGGGGACGACCACCATGGGCACCGGCAGGACGCGGAGCATCTTGGCCGCGGTGGATCCCAGGAACAGTCGATGAGGTTGGGCGAGCCGGCTGGAGCCGACCATGACGAGGTCGCCGTCCTGCCACTCGAGTTTGCGGACCGCCGATTCCACGGAGGAGTCGTCGGCGATCGTGACGGAGACGGGAAAGTCTTCGGGAAGGGCGGATTTCGCCTCTTCGAGGGTGCTCTGCGCGTGGGCGACGGCCCGGTCGCGGAGGTCGCCGGGGGTGTCCCGGTGATCGCGGAGGTCGTTCTGCGGGTCGAGGGCGACGAGCGAGACGAGGCGGAGCGGGGTCTGCATCCGCTCGCACGTCCGCACCGCCGTCCGCAGCAGCACGTCGGCCCCGGCCCGGGTGCCGAGTGCGCATGTCACCTCGCGGATCTTCTTCGCGGAGGAGTGCCGCGCCCCGCGGGGTGCGAGGGCCAGCGGAACGTGCGCCGAGTGCAGCAGTTCCGTCGACACGGAGCCGACGGAGTGCCTGCCGAGCAGGCCGTCGCCGGCGGCGCCGACGACGATCGCCTGCGCCCCCAGCCGGGACACCTCGTCGATGAGGCCCTGCGCGAACGATTCGTGGAAACTCAGGTGCACGTCCACGTCGATGTCGCTCGGCACCGACGACTTCGCGTCGTCCAGCCAGCGCTGCGCGCGGGAGGCGAGGATGTCGTCGTAACCGGTTTCTGCCGGAACTCTCGCCGGGACCGTGCGGTCCGGCGGGAGAACCATGCAGATGTCGAGCTGTGCGCCGAGACTACGGGCGAGCTGTGCCCCGAGGGCCAGACCGTCCTCCCCGCTGGGGGTGGCGAGATATCCAACGACCAATCGCATGGTGACGGTTCCGTTCTGTCTCGGGGCGGGTGGTTTACGCGAAGCCGACGTACTTGGTCTCGAGGTACTCCTCGATGCCTTCGGTGCCGCCTTCGCTGCCGAGTCCGGACTGCTTGACTCCGCCGAACGG
>NZ_JBHUSF010000172.1:0-18232 GCF_042673295.1 Rhodococcus sp. NPDC057014 | reverse complement strand
GTTGTGCACTCCCGGGGGGAACGGATTCCGAGGTATTCCTCTCACCCGGCCGATCCGGGACGCCGCACTTCAGAACGCACGAGCGCCGCCCCGCCGGTGAGGCGGGGCGGCATTCGCCACGATCGTGGTGGCGTCTAGATCACCAGGCGCCCAGCGTGTCCAGGATCTGGCCGCGCGCCTTCCACAGCTCGGCACCCCAGTACGGCCACGAGTGCGTGCCGTTGGCGGGGAAGTCGAAGGTGGCCGGCACACCGAGGCTGGCCAGACGCACCTGGAAGGCGCGGGTGTTGGCCAGGGCGAGGGCCTCGAGGCCCATGCCGTTCGCGGTGTTGTAGTAGTCGATCGGCGCGCGCGGGTGGTCGAATTCACCGGGCAGACCGCTGGCGGCCGAGATGAACATCGACAGGCCGTTCAGACGCGGGGCGAACACGAACGGGTCGTTGCGCAGCCACGCCGGGTTCCACGGCGGGCCCCACATGGCGTCGACGTTGTAGCGGCCGGCGTCGATCATCGCGACGCGGATCGCCTCACGCATGCCGGGAGCGGAGATGTTCAGGTAGCCGGACAGCGAACCGGCGAACTTGAACTGGTCGCGGTGGTACGCGGCGAGCGTCAGGGCGGCGCTGCCACCCATCGACAGGCCGAGGACGGCGTTGTTGGTGCGCGAGACTCCGTAGTTGGCCAGGAAGTCGGGCAGTTCCTGGGTCAGGAACGTCTCCCACTTGTAGGTGACGGGCTGACCGTTGAAGTTGCTGGCCGAGTACCAGTCCGAGTAGAAGCTGGACTCGCCGCCGACGGGCATGACCAGCGTCACGTTGTCGTTGCGGTACTGGTCGAACGCGTTGGTCTCGAAGCTCCAGGCGTTGCGGTCGTTGCGGGCGCGCAGTCCGTCGAGCAGGTACAGCGCGGAGCTACCGCCGCGGGCGGCCCACTGGACCTGGACCTTGATCGGTCCCATGGAAGAGGGAACCCACAGTTCCTCGTAGCCACCGGCCGGCGCGGTCTTGGCGGGCCCCGCATGCGTCGGTGCTGCTGCAGCAACGGCTCCACCAGCGATTCCTGCGCCCACAGGCAGTACCAGTGCGACGGCGCCGATGGCCATCGCACGCTGCTTGAGGCGCTGAGACAACCTCGGTCTGGCAAAACGCATGAATACTGCTCACTCTCTTCGTCTGCGGACTCCGCCAACTGGGCGGCTCCGGCGGATTCCGTCGGGGAACAGGCGACCTGCCGGGCCCGGGCACGTGGCCGGGCCGGCAGCGGACCTCTTCCGAGTCACACTGCGCTTGGTGGACTGTATGTCACACGAAGTTCCCTGACAAACGCTCGCGGAGCGCTTTTCGGGGAACTTCCAGACCACCGTCACGATGACTCATCATCGACGTACATCGTCGCCGACAGTTCCAGCGTTACACAAACGAGATCTGATGTTCCGACATCGAGATCAGCCCGGGACGCCGCGGTGACACGGGCCCCGTCCGGTACGCCCTATTTGGCCGGTTCCGGGAACGGCGGCTCGAGATTGCACCGCTGAATTTCATATGCGGGAACACGCTCGAATCGATAACTCGCGAAATGCAGCGCATCCTTGAAATTCTGTTTGAAACGCGGCCACGTCAGTTCCGACCGATACGACGTCAGCAAGTCCTGCGTTTCGGGGCACGTGAGTGCGACCCGCGCCTCGGTCACCCAATCCTCGTCGAGGAATCCGGGCATCCAGGGGTGCTTGTCGATCATTCCCGTGTCCACCACGACCCAGTCGGGGTAGAGCGCCTTGTCGTGCCCGATACGGCCGTCGTCCAGCCGCTCGGTGTGCGCCGCAAGCGGGTACGCGAGACCCATCTGGTCCAGCACCCGCACGTCGAGACCGACGTTCATACTCGTCATGCCGAGGTTCAGGAAGTACACGGTGTGGCCTGCGCCGTCCTCCGGGATCGGAAGGGGCGGTGGCACGACGAACCAGTACGTGTAGTCGGCGGACGGGATCAGCAGGCCGCCGTCGGGGGTGTCCGAGATGGTCTGGACCATGGCGCGCATGCGCGGGTAGTCCAGGTAGTCGTCCGCACGAATCGGGTGCGCGTGACCGGTGTTGAGAACGTAGAAGGCGCGTTCGTCGACAATTCCGGAACGTCCGATCACGACACCTTCCGGCATTCCCGTCGTGTTCGACGCGAAAAACGCCCACACGACGGTGCCGACCCACAGGAAGGCCATGGCGAGGAAAGTCGACGATTCCCTGTTACGACCCCATGATGCGCGGTCCGGAATTCGTACCGGAATTACCGCGACGGGCACGATGAAACAGAACAGAACGGGAAGAAGAACGCGGCCGTGCATGAAGTCGCCACCGACGCGCAACGAGTACAGACCGAGGATCAGGCCGCTCGCGAGAACGAAGACGACGACGGCGTTCTGCGTGCGCAGCCATCCGCGCAGGCGCGTCAGCCGCGTGCCCTCGGTGTGACGAACACCATGCTCGATGTCCTTGTCCCGGCCGCGCCAGGCGATCACGGCGCCGGCGAACAGGAAGACCAGCGGCAGCCACAGCAGGTACGGGCCGAGCAGATTCCAGAGGTAGGCGAAACCCTGCGACCACTTCGCGCCGCCGGCGTCCTTCGACACGGCGGTGTTCGGGTACGGGAGGGCGTAGTAGCCCATGCGCCAGATCTGGTAGCCCACCGGGACGATGCCGGCGACGAACACCATCGCCACCCGCACCACCCACGTGAGGCCGGGCGCCAGGAAGATCATGGCCAGCGACAGCACACCCAGGATCGCCAGTTCGGGGCGCACCAGGGGGCCCATCCCGGCGATGAACGCGAGCGTCAGCACCGACGTGGTGGACGGGGTGGCCGCCTGGCTCCACCGGACCAGCAGCAGCCAGAGCAGCGCGATCCAGAAGATGACGAGGCAGCTTTCCAGGCCCGACGTCGCGAAGTCGCGGGCCGGGGGCACCGCGATGTAGACGAGCACACCGGCGGGCATCAGGAACAGCGTGCCGCCGCCGGCGAAGGATCCACCGCGGTACAGGCGCGCGGTGCCGAACATGGCGAGCACGATCGCCGCCGTGGACAGGATCAGCGCGATCGTGAGAACGACGTATTCGAGCCGGGCCTGGGACAGCCAGCCGAACGCGTAGACGATGTACGTCCACGCGGTGCTGGTGTTGGCCTCGACCCGCTCGCCCGAGTTGAAGACCGGACCGTTGCCCGCGAGCAGGTTCCGGACCGTGCGCAGCACGATCAGACCGTCGTCGGCAATCCATCGCCGCTCCCAGGCGCCCCAGAACATCAGGAGAGCCGAGACGGCCACACCCCCGAGGAAGACCACCCTCGAGAGGATGGCCTTCCGGTGGCGTTCGGTGGTCCGCTCCGCGGCGGCGCCCGATTGCTCGGCGTCGCCTACCAAGTCAGACGAGGTAGACAGCGACACCCACCACTCCGATCCAGGCAATCGCGAGAAGTTGGAGCACACGGTCGCCCAGGGCGATCTCCTCGGGTTCCCCCGCCTCGCCGCCGTCGACGTCCACGGCGTAACGCAGGATCGCGATCGTGAACGGCACCATGGAGATGGCGTACCAGTTGGTGGCCTTCAGGTCGTCCTGCTGGAACGCCCACAGCCCGTAGCAGAGCACGACCGCGGTGGCGCTCAGCGTCCAGACGAACCGCAGGTACGTCGTGGTGTAGTTCTCGAGGGACTTGCGGATCTTCGCGCCGGTGCGCTCGGCGAGCTGCAGTTCGGCGTACCGCTTACCGGCCGCCATGAACAGCGAACCGAATGCCATGACGAGCAGGAACCACTGCGACAGAGCGATCTCGGCGGCCACACCACCGGCGATGGCGCGCAGCAGGAACCCGGACGAGACGATGCAGATGTCGAGGACGGCCTGGTGTTTGAGGCCGAAGCAGTACGCCAGCTGGATGCCGATGTACACGGCCATCACGACCGCCAGCTGCCAGTTGGCGAGGAACGACAGCGCGATCGAGCCGCCGAGCAGCACGACCGCCATGGCGAATGCCAGGTTGACGGGCAGCACACCGGCCGCGATGGGGCGGAATCGCTTGGTGGGGTGCGCGCGGTCCGCTTCGACGTCCATCGCGTCGTTGACGAGGTAGATGCCGGACGCTGCCATGCAGAACACCACGAAGGCGAGCGCGACGGGAAGCAGGACGGCGGATTCCGTCGCCGTGCCCGCGGCGACGGGTGCTGCGAGGACCAGGACGTTCTTGACCCACTGACGCGGGCGGACGGCCTTGACGATGCCAGCCGCCAGGGATGTCGGGGGTCCGGTGACGACGGCCGGTTCCTCGCTCATTTTTCTCCAAACTTCTGCTCGGCCTTCAGCACCGCGACCGCGGAGGCGGCCCCCAGGGCAGATCCGGCGAGCACATCGGTCGGGTAGTGCACTCCCAGAACGAGCCGGGAAAGCAGCATCGGCGGTACCAACAACGCAGGCAAGGGTAGCCCGGTGAGTCGGCCGAGCAGCACGGCAGCCGCTGTGGTGGATGTCGCATGCGAGGACGGGAAGCTCAATTTGCTGGGCGTCGACACGTTGACCTGGATCGACGGGTCGTTCGGCCGGGGGCGGCGGACGATGCGTTTGATCACGATCGAGGCCGCGTGGGCACCGACGGCGCCCACGGCGACGCCCGCCCACTGCCGGCGGCGGGGCTTGTCGAGGGCCGCGCCGATCCCGGCGACGGCCACCCACCCGAGAGCGTGCTCACCGAAGTGGGACATGCCCCTCGCGGTCGAGACGACCCCGGGCCTGCTCGCGATCGTCGACTGGACGGTCTGCAGGATCTGGACCTCACTGGATGCCGAAGACACGTTCCCACCTCTCCTTGCTGGTCAGGGCAGGAACGGCGTCCTGGTACTCGCGCTTGAGTTCGGGGAATCGCTGCGCCAGTTCGCGGCGCAGCCGGATCGCTTCCTTCAGCAGCGCGAGCGCGAGCTTGGGGTTGCGCTTGCGGTAGACGACTCCGCGACCGTCCGCGGTGGTGACGGTGACACCGTCCACCTGGGACAGCAGGAACCACCGCGCGTCGAGGGTGGGCACGTTGAGCTGGGGACGCTCGTGGTGCTCCTCGTGGGCCGGCTTGACGTTGTGGACGAGGCCCTTGCCGAGTCGCACGATCTTCGCGAGCGGGTTGCGGGGCTCACCGACGGCGCCGACCTCGGCGCCCGAGGGTAGCGGCAGGCTCGTCGACGACGGCAGGACCACGGCGTCCGGGTATTCCTTGCGCATCGCGTGGACGTTGCCGAGCGCGGTCGGGAGCAGTTCGAAGATGTGCTCGGGACCCTGCAGGAAGTCGGCGATGGCCTGATTCTGGATCGCGACGGTCGAGTATTCGAGGCACAGCAGGTGCTTGATCGTGGCCTTGACCGTGTTGATCACGAGGCCGCGGCCGTTGCCGGGCATGTGCAGGGACGCGACGACGAGACGGTTCCGCAGGTGGAAGTACGCCTGCCAGTCGATGGCGTCGTCCTTGTCGCTCCACGCCATGTGCCAGATCGCGGCACCGGGCATGGTGACCGTCGGGTAGCCGGCCTCCCGGGCGCGCAGACCGTATTCGGCGTCGTCCCATTTGATGAACAACGGCAGCGGCTGACCGAGTTCCTCGGCGGCCTGCCGGGGGATCATGCACATCCACCAGCCGTTGTAGTCGACGTCGATGCGGCGGTGCAGCAGGCGGGAGTTCTCGCGGTCGCTCAGCGGGTAGCGGGAGAAGTCGTGGTCGTACTCGACGTTCGGGGCGGCCGTCCACATGAAGATGCTGCGGTCGACGACCTCGCCCATCGAGTGCAGGTGGCTGCGCTCCTGGAGGTTGAGCATCTGCCCGCCGACGAGCATCGGCGACTTCGCGAACCGGGACATGGCGAGCGCGCGGAGGATCGAGTCGGGCTCGATCTCGATGTCGTCGTCCATGAACAGGATGTGCTGGCAGTCGGTGGTCTTCAGCGCCTCGTACATGATCCGGCTGTAGCCGCCGGACCCGCCGAGGTTCGCCTGGTCGTGCATCGCCAGCCGGTCGCCGAGCGCCTCCGCGGCCTCCGCGAACCCGGGCTCGTCCTTGACCTTGCGGGTGCCCTGGTCCGGGATGATGACGGCCTTGACGACATCCATGACGAGTTCGTCGGACGCCAGCGCCGTCAGCGCCTTGACGCAGTCGGTGGGCCGGTTGAACGTGGGGATGCCGACGGCGACGGTGGCCTCACCGGGAGCGTCGACCGGTGCGTACCAGCCGGCGCTCTCCAGCACGACCTCGGTGTCGCTGGTGATGTCGAACCAGATCCAGCCGCCGTCCTCGAACGGCGCCAGCTCGATCTCGAACTCGAGGGCGGCGTCGCCGTCCTGGAACTCGCGGCCCTCGACGTGGATGCGGGACGAGTCCGCCTTCGACCGGTAGACGTCGATGCGGCAGTGCCCCGACAGCTCGAGCCGCAGCACCACGGAGTTCAGCGTGCTCCACCGGCGCCAGTAGCTGGCCGGGAACGCGTTGAAGTAGGTGCAGAACGACGCCTCGGACTCGGCGCCGACGGACAGCGACGTCCGCGACAGCGAGTGCGCGCGGCGGCTGTTGGTCTTCGCCTCCTCCAGGTAGAGGGTGCGAACGTCCAGGGGCTCACCGGCGCGCGGCAGGATCACCCGCTGCAGCAGCGACTTGCCGAGAAGCGGCGCGTCCTCGGTGACCTTCTCCGATTCGAGCAGATGCCGGGCGCTCATTCGGCCTCCCCCACGAGGTCCGCACCGGATTCGAAGTGCGGACGCAGGGAGTTGTCGAACATCGACAGCGCGCTGGCGATCGCCATGTGCATGTCCAGGTACTGGTAGGTGCCGAGACGGCCGCCGAACAGGACCTTGTTCGCGGACATCTCCTCCTTCGCGCGGTCGCGGTAGGCGGCGAGCATGGCGCGGTCGTCCGGGGTGTTGATCGGGTAGTACGGCTCGTCCTTGCTCTCCGCGAACCGGGAGAACTCCCGCATGATGACCGTCTTGTCCTTCGGGTAGTCCCGCTCCGGGTGGAAGTGGCGGAACTCGTGGATCCGGGTGAAGGGCACGTCGGCGTCGTTGTAGTTCATGACCGGCGTTCCCTGGAAGTCACCTGTCTCCAGCACCTCGGTCTCGAAGTCGAGGGTGCGCCAGCCCAGCTCGCCCTCGGAGTAGTCGAAGTAGCGGTCGAGCGGGCCCGTGTAGACGACGGGGGCGTCCGGGTTCTCGGCGCGCAGGTCGTCGCGGACGTCGAACCAGTCGGTCTCGAGCCGGACCTCGATCTTCGGGTCCTTCGCCATGTTCTCGAGCCACGCGGTGTAGCCGTCGACGGGCAGGCCCTCGTACGTGTCGTTGAAGTAGCGGTTGTCGAACGTGTACCGCACCGGCAGGCGGGTGATGTTGCCCGCGGGCAGGTTCTTCGGGTCCGTCTGCCACTGCTTGGCGGTGTAGTCGCGCACGAATGCCTCGTACAGCGGCCGCCCGATCAGGGAGATCGCCTTCTCCTCCAGGTTCGACGCGTCCTTGGAGTCGATCTCGGAGGATTGTTCGGCGATCAGTTTCCGCGCCTCGTCCGGGGTGAAGTAGCGCCCGAAGAACTGCGACACCAGACCCAGCCCCATCGGGAACTGGTACGCCTGACCCTTGTGCAGCGCGAACACGCGGTGCTGGTAGTTCGTGAATTCGGTGAACTGGGTGACGTAGTCCCACACCCTCTTGTTCGAGGTGTGGAACAGGTGCGCTCCGTACTTGTGGATCTCGATGCCGGTCTCGGGCTCGGCCTCCGAATAGGCGTTTCCGCCCAGGTGATGACGACGGTCGAGCACCAGCACACGCTTACCCAGCTGTGTTGCTGCACGCTCGGCGACGGTCAGTCCGAAAAATCCGGAGCCGACGACGATGAGGTCGTACCGGCCAGGGGCGGTTGTCTCTGGGGTTGCAGCGGTCACGATGAACCAGGGTAAGCGACTCCGCGACCTGTGCGCGGCCAAGGGGGGCACCGACGGGTTCGGCACGCACGAGGAGTTCTCCCTGTATTCACCGGTTCTGCAGACCTCGTTGTTCCCGCCGACGCGGCGATCGCGCTTCATGAGCGGGTGCGCATCGTCCAGCTGGCGAACTTCTACGGACCGCGGTCGGGTGGGCTCCGCACCGCCCTCCACAACTGGGGTGAGGGGTACGTCGAACGCGGACACGAGGTGGTCCTCGTCGTCCCAGGTCAGCGGGACTGCGAGGAGCTGCTGCCGAGTGGGGTCCTGCGCATCACCCGGTCCGCTCCGACCATCCCGTGGACCGGGGGTTATCGCGTCGTCGATCCGCGCCGGGTGGCCGACGTCGTCACCGGTCTCGGACCGGACGTCCTGGAGGTGTCCGACCGGCTGACGCTGCGCGGTTTCGGGGGCTGGGCCCGCGCCCGCGGAGTACGCAGTGTCGTCGTGTCACACGAACGCCTCGACCGGTTGCTCGGCCAGTTCGCTCCCCGGCGGGTGGCCCGCGGCTGGGCCGACGTCGCGAACCGCCGGATGGCACGCAACTACGACGCCGTGGTCTGCACGACGGACTTCGCGAGCGAGGAGTTCACCCGGATCGGGGCCCCCAACCTGCACCGAGTCCCGCTCGGTGTCGACCTCGCGATGTTCCACCCCGGCAAACACGACCAGGAGATGCGCGACTCCTTCGCCGATCCGGCGCAGCGCTTCCTGCTGCACTGTGGCCGGTTGTCGGTGGAGAAGCAGGTGGAGCGGAGCATCGACGCCGTCCGGCTGTTGCGGCGGCAGGGGCACGATGCCCGGCTCGTCATCGCAGGCGACGGCCCTCGGCGGGAGGCGCTGCAGTACCGGGCCCGGGGGCTCCCCGTGCACTTCACCGGGTTCATCAGCGACAAGGGCCGCCTGGCGTCGTTGTTCGCGTCGGCGGACGTGTCGCTGGCGCCCGGACCGCACGAGACGTTCTGCCTGTCGGCACTCGAGTCGCTGGCGGCGGGCACGCCGGTGGTCGCGTCACAGTCGTCGGCTCTCGCCGAGATCATCACACCCGGCTGCGGCGCCTTGGCCCGGGACCGCGGTCCGGCGTTCGCCGACGCCGTGAGCGGCATCCTCGAGATCCCCTCGCGCACCCGCCGGGCGTGGGCCCGGCGGCGGGCCGAGGACTTCGGCTGGGCCGAGTCGGTCGACGGGATGCTCGCCGTGATCGAGGGGTCCGCTCCGCTGTCTTCCGTTTAGCTGCCGCCGGTCGGCAGCCACTCGCGGAGCACACTCGCGTCGATCACCTGCGCTCCCAGTTTCTTCGTCCAGATGATGGTGCCGTTGGTGAACATCCGGAACTTCCCCGCCTCGGACGGCAGCATCATCTCGGGGCCGAGCGGTGCGCCCAGGGTGCTGTTGACGCCCCCGAGTTCCTTGTACTTCTCGGCGATCGGCGAACCCTCGGTGGTGCCGACGGTGTCCTCGTCCTCGCCGGCGGAGGCGAGGACGGACGGATCGGGTTCGCCGGGGGCGGCAGGCGGCGCCGGCACCGCGAGCCCGTCACCGATCGTGAACCAGTCGGATTTGAGCTTCAGCTTCGCCCTCGCCTCGGCGCCGGTCGCCTCCGCGGTACCCGACGTTCCGACGACCTTCACGCCGGTGACGCGTCCGCCGTCGACCCCGAAGTTGTTGCGCGTGACCACCTCGAACGATTCGAGGTCGCCGACGTTGAATGCGGACGCGATGTCACCCGCGGTGAGGGTCACGACCCAGTCGTGGTTCGGCGACACGGTGTCGCCCTGGTCCTCGACGGCCGGGAACTCGCCACCGGCCGTGTATCCGCCTGTGGACGAGGAGAATTCGGCTGCGACGGGTTTGTTGTCCTTCGTCAGGATCATGCCCTGGGTGGAGCGGACGGCGTCCGTGGTCCGCGGGTCCTCCTTCGAGGAACCGCCGTAGACCTGGCAGCTCTGGGTGTCGCAGGTCTTCGCGTACTCCTCCCGGTTCTCGGCGGCGGCGTACGAGCGGGCCGCGACGGCCTGCGCCCGAAGCGCCTCGGCCCCACCGGTGTCGGCCCAGCCGGCCTTCGCCTCGGCAGGCACCACACCCAGCAGGTAGTCGTCCATGTCGACGACGTTGACGGTGCGCACGGCGGCGCCGTCGAGCGCGACCCCGAGGGCGCCGCGGTAGGGGGTGTCACCGGCGCACAGCTTGAGGTGTTCGTTCGCGGGACGGTCCGGGGCGAGGTCGATCGGGTCGACCCACGGGTGGTCGGTGGCGTCCTGCCACAGGACGTCGCCGGCACATCCGCGGGTGACGACGACGTTGGCGCCGCCGTCCGCGGTGGGCGTCAGGTGGACGGCCTCGCCCGGTCCGACGGGCTTGCCGGCGACGACGGCTCCGGCGTCGGAGTAGACGTCGAGCGGTTGATCGTCACGCGCCTGCAGCCGGACGCTGATCTGCGCGTCGGCGAGGGTGCCGAGCGTGGTGCCGCCGTAGTAGTGGCCGAGGATGCGTTCGGCCGCCCACCCCTGATCCTTCGCGTATCCGTAGGCGCCCCACTGACCCATGCCGCGGCCGTGGCCGTTGCCGTGCCCGGAGAGCGTGAACGGCGTGTCGGAGGCGACGGTTTCCCGGACGTCCTGACCGGAGGAGCGGACCTGGAGGACCACGCCGGTGACGGCGCCGACGACGAGGACGGGTGCGATGCCGAGCGCCGACGCGCGCAGAACCTTGGCCCTGAATCCGCGCGGGGCGGGAGGGCCCGCGATGTACCGCCTCCTGCGAGTCCAGGCAGGTCTACCTGCTCGAACCCCGAATTCGGTCTTCGCCATCACTGCACTCCTCATCGCTGAACAACGAGCGCTGAGGCGGGTGTGCGACTCGTCTCAGCGGGTCCGAGAAATTCGGGATAAAGTCTCAATGTAAGGTTGAGCGTTATGGACCTGTGTGACTAGTGTGGCAAGAGTGATTGGAGTTAGCAACAACAGTCTCTTCCGTCACACAAGCATCACGAGTTGCAGACACGCGAGGTCGCTCGCAGGAAACTACAACTGAGGAGAGTCCCCCTTGCCGCACCGTCGACCGAAGCCCTCGATCGTCCTCGGGGCTGTCGCCGCGCTGGCTGTCGCAAGTCCCGTTGCGGTCTACGGCATCAGTAGCGCACCCTCGGACGTCCGATCCACGAATGAAACCTCCAACTCCGCCGTGTCCACCGAGATCGCGCAGGTAGTGCTGTCGCAGATCCCCGACATCGTGATCCCGCTGAAGGAACTGACCGGGCTGAACCTGCCGGACGTCAACATCGGCGACCTCCGGAACCTGAAGATCCCGCCGTACCTCCACATCCCCAGCAACGTGCAACTCCCCGGCGGAATCCAGATCCCCAGCCTGCAGATCCCGCTGAAACTGCCCGCCCCGGGCGACGTCTCCGACCCCGCGATCCTGCCCCCGGCCGATCAGCAGCCCGGCACGATCGTCAAGGAACTGACCCGCGAGACCCCGTTCAGCATGGTGGCGCTTACGTCCGACACCCTCGCGTCCGCGGAGTCGAAGGTCCGCGCGCTGCAAGCCGACGGAACGTGGGGACAGTGGGTCTCCCCCGACATGATCGACACCCGTCGTACCGACAAGACCGCGTCGGACGGCAAGGTCGCCACCGAGCCCGTCTACGTCGGCCTGACGAAGGCGATCCAGATCCTCACCCCCACCTCGGCGCCCACGCAGGCGGGTGCACCCGCACCCGACGCGGTTCCCGCACCGGCACCGGCGCCCGCGGCTCCCGCTCCCGCACCGGCGCCCGCCGCCGACGGGGCCGCCCCGCTCGGGTACACCCCCGCCGCCGTCAACACGCCGCTGCGACAGCAGCCGGCCCGGGCGGGCGCCGATGACGTCACCGCCGTGCTCATCGAACCGGGCAGCGGTCCCGGCGACGCCACACTCGGCGACATCGCGAGCCCGCTCGACAGCGGCGGCCCCAAGGTCATCAGCCGCCAGCAGTGGGGTGCGGACGAGTCCATCCGCTGCCAGGACCCCGACTACGACGACTTCATCGGCGGTGCCACCGTGCACCACACCGCCGGCGCCAACGACTACTCGAAGGCCGAATCGGCCGAGATCGTCCGGGCAATCTACGCGTACCACGCGCAGACGCTCGGCTGGTGCGACATCGGCTACAACGCGCTGGTCGACAAATACGGCCAGATCTTCGAGGGCCGCGCAGGCGGTCTCGACCGTCCCGTCCAGGGCGCACACGCGGGCGGGTTCAACGAGAACACCACCGGCGTCGCGATGATGGGCGACTTCTCCTCGGAGGATCCGCCGCAGGCCACCCTCGACGCCGTCGGCAAGTTCCTGGGCTGGAAGCTCGGCAAAGCCGGACTCGACCCGCTCGGCGAGACGACGATGTACTCCGAGGGCACCGAGTTCACCCCGTACGCGGAGGGTGAAGCCGTCGACCTGCCGGTGATCTTCGCGCACCGCGACGTCGGCAACACGTCCTGCCCGGGCGACGCGGCGTACTCGCACATGGACGAGATCCGGCAGATCGCGGCCGCCAACGTCAGCGGCGGCGGCAACGCCTCGCTGGCCTCGGACGCACCCGCGGGTGAGGCTCCGGCGCCGTCCGGCGGTCCGGGCACGGATGCCAGCGCCGGCCTCGGCGCCGAGATCCCCGCCCTGGTCACCGAACTGCTGCGGCTCACCGATCCCTCGCCGGTCGCCCAGAAGTGGGTCGCGGAAGGCGGCGACACCGGCAGGCTCGGCCAGGCCATCACGGGACTACTGCAGGCCAAGGCCGGGAACTCGGGCGCAGAGTTCGCCAACGGCGCCATCTTCACTTCGCCCAACGGCGGTGTGTGGACTGTCCTCGGCCAGATCTTCAAGACGTGGCAGAGCCTCGGGGCCGACAACGGCGAACTGGGCCTGCCGACCAGTGACGAGTACTCGATCCCGGGCGGTCTGCGCACCGACTTCGAGAACGGCTCGCTGATCTTCAACGAGCTCACCGGCATCGTGACCAAGGTGTTGAAGACGTACAACGACACCTACGCGGAGGCCTACAAGAACGGCGCCCGGGTCGATGCCGCGGCTCCCGTCGCACCGCCCGCGGACCCGGCACAGATTCCGCCGGCTCCCGTCGAGCCCGCACCGGTTCCCGCCGAACCCGCACCGGCACCGGCACCGGCAGCACCCGAACCGGTTCCCGCGCCCGCTCCCGTCGAGCCGGCACCGGTTCCGGCCGGCTGACCGAAGTTACCCCCTCTCGGGCGCTGGTGGTCTCAGGACCACCAGCGCTCGAGCACTTTCGCGACCCCGTCGTCCCAGTTGGTGGCCGTCACCTCGTCGGCGGCAGCCTTGGCGTCGGGATGCGCGTTCTCGACGGCGACACCGCGGCCCGCGAGGTTCAGCATCGGGATGTCGTTGGGCATGTCGCCGAACGCCACGATCCGCGACGCCGTCACCCCGAGCCGTTCCGCGACCAGCGCGAGCCCGGATGCCTTCGTGATGCCCGCCGCCGACAGTTCGATCAGCCCGTTGTCGGTGGAGAACGTGACGTCGGCGCGGCGCCCGATGTGCGGCGCCAGCGCGTCGACCATCGCCTGACTGGACATTTCCGGCACCCGGATCAGCAACTTCACCGCGGGCGCCGCGACGACCTCGTTCTCGGACATCTCGGTGTTGTCGGGGTTGAGCCAGGCGTGCTGGTAGCCCGGGGAACTGACGAACTGCGGCGTGGCGGCGTCGTGGGCGCTGACCCCGACCCGCTCGGCCGCGAGACCCGCGCCGGGCAGCACGTCGAGCGCGATCGCCGACAGCCACGTGAGGGTGTCCACGTCCAGGGTCGCGGCGCTGAGCACGCGGTCGCTGTCGCTGTCGTAGATGACGGCGCCGTTGGCGCAGACGGCGAGCGGCGCGTAGCCGAGGCCCTCGACCACGGGATGGATCCAGCGCGGGGGCCTGCCGGTGGCCAGCACGAAAGGTGTCCCCGACGCGACGACCGACGCGACGGCGTCCCGGGTGCGGGCGCTGATGCGCTCGTCCTCCCCGATCAGGGTGCCGTCGACATCGGACGCTACAAGGCTCGGTCGGTCTGGGCTCACCCAGCCATTCTGCCTGCCGGGCCCGCGACGCCGCCGGGCGGCCGTTACCGGGCCCGGCGTTCCTCGGCCTCCCGGCGGTCCATCTCGGCGGCCTCCTCGATGGTGGGCGCGCTGCCGCCCAGACGTCGGGGCACCCAGTACGCGCCCGCCGGATGGTCGAATCCGTCCTGCACCCGGCGCAGGATCGCGTCCATCTCCGCGTGCAGGGTCTCGGTGAGCGCGTCCGCCGGTTCGCGCGGCCCGATCGGCCGCCCCACCTCGACGGTCACCGGGAAGCGGTGCCGCCCAAGATTTCTCGGCCTGCCCTTCGTCGCGATCCGCTGGGCTCCCCACACGATGACGGGCACGATCGGCACCCCGGCATCGATCGCCATGCGCGCCGCACCGGATTTCAGCTCCTTGATCTCGAAGCTCCTGCTGATGGTCGCCTCCGGGTACACCCCCACCAGTTCGCCCTCACGCAGCCGGTCCACCGCGGCGAGGTAGGCGCCGGCGCCGGCGGTCCGGTCGACCGGGATCACGCCGCATCCACGCATCAGGAACGCCATCACCTTGTTGTTCGCGAGTTCGACCTTGGCCATGAGCCGCAATTTGCGATCCACCGCGCCGACCGCGAGGGCCAGTTGGACGAAGTCCAGGTAACCGGTGTGATTCACCGCGAGCACCGCGCCACCCTCGGTGGGGATGTTGTCCAGGCCGACTCGCGTCATCCTCAATCCCTGGAACAGGGACAACGCCCTGGCCGTCGACTCGACGGCCGTGTAGACCGGCTCCACCGCCACCTTCTAGCTGCCGGTCTCCCGGGACCGGCGGGCCTGCGCCTTCGCCTCGGCGTCGGCGGCGTCCATCTTGTTCGCCTCGTCGAGCGTCGGCGCGCTGCCACCGAGGCGCGCGGGCACCCAGTACTCCCCTGCCGGGTGGTCGTACCCCTGCTGGAGGTCCGCGAGCATCGTCGTCATGGTGGTGTGCAGCTTCTCGGTCAGCTCGGACGCCGGCTCGAACGGCTGGATCGGCTCACCGACGGCGATCGAGATGGGAGTGTTCGTGCGGCCCAGCCGCTTCGGGAAGCCCTTGGTCCACACCCGCTGCGCACCCCAGATGACGATCGGGACGATCGGCACGTTCGCCTCGATCGCCATCCGCGCGGCACCCGACTTGAATTCCTTGATCTCGAAGCTCCGGCTGATGGTGGCTTCCGGGTAGACGCCGACCAGTTCACCGCGGCGCAGGAAGTCGACGGCCGCCTTGTACGAATCCGAGCCCGCGGCCCGGTCGACCGGAATGTGCTTGAGCGCGCGCATGATCGGGCCCGAGATCTTGTTGTCGAACACTTCCTTCTTCGCCATGAAGCGGACGTACCGCTTCACCCTGCGGGCCGGAAGTCCGGCGTAGGTGAAGTCCATGTAGCCGGTGTGATTGATCGCGATCACCGCCCCACCCGTCGCCGGAATGTGCTGATCCCCCTTGACCGTGAACTTCAGCCCCTCGAGGGCGAATACGGTGCGGGCGATGCCGATGACGGTTCGGTAGACGGGTTCCACAATCGGCTAGCGTAGCCGGGTATCCGCGATCTGGCCCGCCGTCGGGGACGGACATTCGGTGGGGAGTCGACAGAAAGGGCGCGCTGGACATGGGTGGCACGGGCAGGAGGGCGCTCATCGCGCCGGTCGTCGCGGTGATCCTCGGGGCGGGGGTGGCGTGCGATTCGCAGTCCGGCATCCCGACGGAGGAGCCGCCGGCCGACACCGTGTCCGCGCCCATTTCCGCGGCCGAGCCCACGACCACCTCACCGCCCGCCCCCGTGCCGCAGGTGGTCGTCGGTGAGGTGCCCGGCAACCCCGCGGCGGTGGACGCGGTCAGAGCCTGGGCCACCGACCTGGTCACCCGGCCCGCCGCCGTCCCCGCGAAATGCTGGACGCTGCCGCCCGCGCAGGCCGCCGACCAGTACGCCGACAGGGCCGCGATCCTCGGGGCGCTCGCGCAACCCGGCCTCGACGGGCAGTTCGCGGTGTCGTGGACGGGCGGCGGCACCACGGTGTCCGTCAAACGCAGCGAGATCGCGTCCGGCTATGCCTGCCCGCACGTCCACCCCGCCGGGACCGTCGACTTCTACACTCCCGCCGACGCCGAGTACGCCGTCACCCGGTTCCTGTCGCGGGAGTCCGGCGCGCCGGTGAACCGGGCGGACACCGAGACCGCCTACCCGCTGATCTGCCCCGGCCTGAGCCCGTGGGATCCGGCGGGCACGGGCGCGGGCGGCAGGCCGCCGCTCCGGCTCGACCCCGACGCCCTGGCCGGGACCACCGCGTTCGCCGCCGACGCGATGACCGCCACACCCGTCCGCGGCGACTACCTGGACGTGTCCGTTCCGGTCACCGACGTGTCCGGTGTGACCGTCACCAAGCAGATCACGCTGTCCATCGGACCAGACGGTTATTGCCTGGGTGAAGTGACCTGACCGCAGGTGAGTGGCACGGTGTGCTGGAGCGCGCATTGTCACTCACCTGGGGGGAACGCCTACCCTGGAACAGTCGCTCAGCTCCCAGGAGGCATACCAGTGCAGGTCACCAGCGTCGGACACGCCGGATTCCACATCCAGACCGAGGCAGGCTCGATCCTGTGCGACCCGTGGGTCAACCCCGCGTACTTCGGGTCCTGGTTCCCGTTCCCGGACAACACGCAGCTCGACTGGGACACCCTCGGCAACTGCGACTACCTGTACGTGTCGCACCTGCACAAGGATCACTTCGACCCGGCGAACCTGAGCAAGCACGTCAACAAGGACGCGACCGTGCTGCTCCCCGACTACCCGGTGCCGGACCTCAAACGGGAACTCGAGGCGCTGGGCTTCCACAAGTTCTTCGAGACCGAGGACTCCGTCAAACACAGGATCAACGCCGTTGGAATCGAGGTCGCTCCGCAGGCTCCACTCCAGCCGGGCGACCTGGACATCATGATCATCGCGCTGCGCGCACCCGCCGACGGTCCGATCGGCGACTCGGGTCTGGTCGTGTCCGACGGCGAGACGACATGTTTCAACATGAACGACGCGCGGCCCGTCGACATGGACGTCCTGCACGACGAGTTCGGCACGATCGACATCCACCTGCTGCAGTACTCGGGCGCGATCTGGTACCCGATGGTCTACGACATTCCGACCAAGACGAAGGCCAATTTCGGCAAGCAGAAGCGCCAGCGCGGCATGGACCGGTGCCGCAGCTACATCGAGCAGGTCGCGGCCACGTGGGTGGTGCCGTCCGCCGGACCGCCGGTGTTCCTCGACGACGCGCTGCGCTACCTCAACGACGACCGTGGCGACGAGGGCAACATCTTCCCCGACCAGATCACGTTCCTCGAGCAGATGCGGATCCACGGCAACGACGGCGGCATCCTCATGATCCCGGGGTCGACCGCGGACCTGAAGGGCGGCGAGCTGTCGCTGACGCACCCGATCCCGGACGCCGAGGTCGACAAGATCTTCTCCGACAAGGCCGCGTACATCGAGAGCATGGCGCAGCGGATGGCGCCGGTCCTGGCTGCCGAGAAGGCCACGTGGGCGCCCGCCGAGGGGGAGCCGCTGCTCGAGGCGCTGAAGGCCAAGTTCGAGCCGATCATGAAGCAGTCCGACCTGATCTGCGACGGCATCGGTTACCCGGTGGGCCTGGTGATGGGCGACGAGACCGTCGTCCTCGACTTCCCGCAGCGCACCGTCCGCCCGCGCGGCGAGAAGGACGGCAAGTACCGGTACGGCTTCCGGATCGCCCCCGAACTGGTGCGCACGGTGCTCCGCGACGACGAGCCCGACTGGGTGAACACCATCTTCCTGTCCACCCGCTTCGAGGCGTGGCGCGTCGGCGGGTACAACGAGTTCCTCTACACGTTCTTCAAATGCCTCACCGACGAGCGCATCGCATACGCCGACGGCTGGTTCGCCGAGGCCCACGACGACTCCGCGTCGATCGAACTCGGCGGGTACGAGATCCAGCGGCGCTGCCCGCACCTGAAGGCCGATCTGTCGAAGTTCGGCGTCGTCGACGGCACCAACCTCACCTGCAACCTGCACGGCTGGCAGTGGGACCTCGAGTCGGGGCGCTGCAAGACGTCGAAGGGCCACGAACTGCGGTCCACGAAGCTCTGACCCGTCGTACGAACGGGACGCTCGTTCGGTCAGATCG
>NZ_JBHUSF010000171.1:0-18254 GCF_042673295.1 Rhodococcus sp. NPDC057014 | reverse complement strand
TGTTAACCGCGGGCGGTTAACAAGTACTCACAGGGGGTTTCGGTCAGGACGTGAGGTCGTACAGGGTCACGCCGTCCACGGTGACGGCGGTGAAGTTCGCCTGCACCCACGCGGAGATCTCCGACGCGGTGCCGTCGCCACCCATTCCGCCGCCTCGGCCGCCGGCGATGAAGTAGTGGATCTTCCCGTCGGCCACGTACTGCTGGAACTGCTCGAGCGTGGGCGACGGATCGCTGCCGTTGAACCCGCCGATCGGCATGACCGGATCCTCGGTGGCCAGCTGGTAGCCCGACGCACTGTTGGAACCGATCGCCGCCGCCACCCAGGTGTAGTTGCCGGCATCCTGTTCCAGCAACGCCACGAGTTCCGCGCTCGGGTTGCTACCGGACAGCAGTCCCCCTGCGGCGCCGCCCATGGCACCCATACCACCCATGCTGTCGGTGGCGCTTGCGCCGAAGGTGGCACCGGGAGCGATGCCGGGAGCTGCACCGCCCGGCATCGTGGGCGCGGCTGCGCCGTCGGTGCGCCCGCCCATGCGTCCGGCACCGTCCATGCCACCGGGGCCACCCATTCCGCCGAAGCCACGACCGCCTTCGACGGTGGGTCCGGCCGAGACGATCGAACCGGTGTGCGGCGTCGCGATCGTGTCGACGGCGTACGCCGCCGGTCCGGCGAGCCCGGTGAACAGCGCGGCCAGCGTGACGACGGCCGCGATCCGGCCCCGGGTCAGCGCCGGGATCAGCACGGCAACCGCGGCGACGATGCCGACGACGACCACGGCCCACTTCAGCCACGGCGCGAACGACGCACTGCGCCCGAGCAGAACCCAGGACATCGCGGCGGTGGCCAAGAGTGTCACGGCGAGAACCGCCCGCACCCACAGGCTGTCGCGTCGACGCCACAGCGTCACCGAACCGATCGCCACCAGCGCGGCCACGGCCGGTGCGAGCGCGACGGTGTAGTACGCGTGGAAAATTCCGGCCATGAAGCTGAACGTCAGTCCGGTGACGAGCAGCCACAGTCCCCACACGAGGAACGACGCACGTTGCGTGTCGGTGCGTGCCGCCCTGCCGCGCACTGCGAGACCGGCGACGAGCAGGATCAGCGCGGCCGGGATCAGCCAGGCGATCTGACCGCCCTGAGCCGACTCGAACATGCGCGTGATGCCGGTGCTGCCCCACATTCCGCCGCCACCGCCGGGGCCGCCTCCGGGGAAGCCCCCGTCCGCCATGGCGTCGCCCATTGCCGCTCCGGCTTCGCCCCGCGCACCGCCACCGGGCGTGACGCTGCCCGTCTCCTCACCGTTCAACCGGCCGAGACCGTTGTAGCCGAGGGTGAGTTCGAGGATCGAGTTGTTCTGCGAACCGCCGATCCAGGGCCGCGACGACGCCGGCCACAGCTCGACGGTCAGCAACCACCAGCCCGCGGAGACGATCATCGCGCCGAGCGCCGCGAAGCACTGGGCGAGGCGCTTGCCGAACTTCGGCGGTCCCGCGAAGAGGTAGGTCAGGGCGAGCGGCGGGACGACGAGCATCACCTGAAGCTGCTTGGTGAGGAAACCCAACCCGACGAACACGCCGGTCAGCACCATCCACCGGGTGCGTCCGTCTTCCACGGCGCGCAGCAGCGCCCACACGGACGCGATCATCAGCAGCACCAGCAGTGCATCGGGGTTGTTGAATCGGAACATCAGCACCGCGATCGGCGTCAGCGCGAGCACCAGGCCGGCGAGCAGACCCGCAGGGGCGCCCAACCACCGCTTCACCGTCGCGTACAGCAGGGCGACGGAACCGACGCCGAGCAGCGCCTGCGGTACCAGCATGGCCCAGGTGTTGAGGCCGAAGATCCGGACCGACAGCGACATCACCCACAGCGACATCGGGGGCTTGTCGACGGTGATGGAGTTGGCGGCGTCGGAGGAACCGAAGAAGAACGCCTTCCACGACTCCGAACCCGCTTGCACCGCGGCGGCATAGAACGAGTTGGCCCAGCCGGAGGCGCCGAGTCCCCAGATGTACGCGACCGCGGTCCCGACCAGGAGAGCGGCGAGTGCCCAGGGCTCCCACCTCCGCCGGGCGGGGGGTGGTTCGGCCGTGTCGACCTTCGGTTGTTCGAGGGTCGTCGTCATGCGTGAGCTCCTTCGGTGCGAGCGTTCCGGAACACCCAGCGAAGGGCTATGAAACGGCTGATGGTGGCAACGAGATTGGCGAGAACGAGAACGGCGAGTTCGACGTGCTTGGACACGTCCGGGGCCGCCGAGTGCAGGATGTACAGCGAACCGCTGGTGAGTATCAGCCCGAAGGCGAACACGAGTAGTCCCTGCAGCTGATGCCGGGCCGCGCCGTCGGATCCGCGGACACCGAACGTGAACGCGCGGTTCGCGGCCGTGTTGAGCACGGCCGTGACGAGCAGTGAGACGGCGTTGGCCCACTGCGCGCCCAGGACCGGATGCAGGATCAGATACAGCAGCGCGTACGCGACGGTGGACGCGACACCGATCACGGCGAACCGGGCCAGCTGCCCGACCATGCCGCGGGGAACCCCGGGCACCAGCGGCTCGCGCCCGAAACTGTCCCGCAGGCTACCGATCGGGAGCGATCCGCTGGACAGCGCGCGGCCCACCCGCCACACGCCCTTGAGGTCGGCGACGGCGGTCGCGACGATGTCGACGCGACTGTCCGGGTCGTCCACCCAGTCGACGGGGACCTCGTGGATGCGCAGGCCCGCGCGTTCGGCGAGCACCAGCAGCTCCGTGTCGAAGAACCATCCGGTGTCCTCGACCAGCGGCAGCAGGCGCTGCGCGACGTCCGCGCGCATCGCCTTGAACCCGCACTGCGCGTCGGAGAACCGCGCGTGCAGCGCGCTGCGGAGGATGAGGTTGTAGCTGCGGGAGATGAACTCGCGCTTCGGGCCCCGGACCACCCGCGAGGAGCGGGCGAGCCGGGACCCGATGGCGAGGTCCGAATGCCCCGACAGCAGCGGGGCGATCAGCGGCATCAGGGCGTTGAGGTCCGTCGACAGGTCGACGTCCATGTACGCCACCACCTCGGCGTCGGAGGCACTCCACACCGCACGCAGAGCGCGGCCGCGTCCCTTCTCGTCGAGGTGCACGACGTGGACGCCGTCGATCTCGGCGGCCAGGCGGTGGGCCACGGCGAGGGTGGCGTCGACGCTGGCATTGTCGGCGATGGTGATGCGGGCGGTGTAGGGAACGGTCTCGTCGAGGTGCCGCCGCAGTCGGCGCACGCAACGTTCGAGTCCGGCTTCCTCGTTGTAGACCGGCACGACAACGTCGAGCACGGGCGCGGTCTCGGAGGTTCCGGAAGTCTCGAGTCGTCCCATGGCGCCCGGTGCGCGGGAGAGGGAATTCGTCGTCATGCGTCCAAGAGTCGGCCCGGACGCTCCGATGACTCTGGGCGGAGGCTGGGAGTTTCCTGTGCGCTTCGCACCCGTGAGTACTTATTAACCGCCCGAGGTTAATAAGTACTCACGGGGGCGAAGCCGCATAATGGCGGCCATGGGATCTGTATTCAGCGCCATCATCAACGGAGATCTGCCCGGACGGTTCGTGTGGGAGGACGAGGACGTCGTCGCGTTCCTCACCATCGCGCCCGTCACCCAGGGCCACACCCTCGTCGTGCCCCGCGAGGAGGTGGACCAGTGGCAGGACGTCGACGGAGCGATCTGGAACAAGGTCATGGACGTGGCCCGCACGATCGGGCAGGCCGTCCGCCCGGCGTTCGACGCACCGCGCGCGGGACTGCTGATCGCCGGCCTCGAGGTGCCCCACCTGCACCTGCACGTCTTCCCCGCTTACGACCTCGGCGATTTCAACATCAGCAACGCCGAGCAGAACCCGTCGCAGGAATCGCTCGAGGAGGCGCAGGCGAAGATCAAGGCGGCGCTGCGCGAACTCGGCCACGGGGACAACGTCCCCGACTGACGGTCAGCTCGACCGCGGAAGTTCCACCCGGAACGTGGCACCTTCGCCGGGCCGGCTGTCGACGGTCACCGACCCGCGGTGGGCGGCGACCAGGGCCGCGACGATCGACAGGCCGAGACCGCTGCCCCCGCTCTCCCGGGTGCGGGACGCGTCGGTGCGGTAGAACCTCTCGAATACCCGGGCCGCGTCTTCCTCGGTCAGTCCGGGTCCGGTGTCGGTCACCTCGAGCACGACGCTGTGCTCGGTGGTGCCGAGCCGCACCGTCACGTCCGCGGTGGCGGGTGTGTGTTTGACGGCGTTGGCGAGCAGGTTGCCGAGGACCTGCCGCAGCCGGGCCTCGTCACCGATCACCTCCGGTGTCCCGGGCCCGGGGCGGACGTCGAGGGCGATGGACCGCTCGGGGGCGACGGCACGCGCCCCGTGCACGGCGTCGGACGCCACCGACAGCAGGTCGACGGGCCGGGCCTCGAGGGGGCGCTGGGCATCGAGCCGGGCGAGCATCAGCAGGTCTTCCACCAGGAGACCCATCCGCGATGCTTCCCCTTCGATGCGGCTCATCAGGGTTTCGGTGTCGGTCATCGCGCCCTGTCGATACAGTTCGGCGAAGCCTCGGATGGTGGTGAGCGGGGTGCGCAGTTCGTGACTCGCGTCGGCGACGAAGCGCCGCATCTTCTCCTCGGACCGTCGCGCCGACTCCTCCGACGCCTCGGTGGCGGCGAACGCGTGCTGGATCTGCGCGAGCATTCCGTTGAGCGCCACGGACAGTCGCCCGATCTCGGTACGGTCGTCCCGTTCCGGGACGCGCCGGTGCAGGTCTCCCGACGCGATCGCCGCGGCGGTCTCCTCCACCTCGACGAGGGGGCGCAGACTGCGCCGGACCACGAAGTACGCGACCACTCCCAGCACGATCAGCACCACCACACCGATGATGAGTTGCAGCACGGCCAGCCGGTTCACGGTTTCGTCGTTCTCGGTGAGTGTCATCGCGACGGTCGTCTCGGTGCCGTCCGGCGCGGTGGTGGTCAGCACCCGCCACCGCACGTCGGAACCGTCGGTCGAGCCGACCGTCACGGGCACGGACGCCGGGTCCTCGGGCAGTGCGGGCGAGACGGATTCGTCGTTGATCTCCCGCAGCACGGTGCCGTTGGCCAATGTCGTGCGGACGTAGAACGGGCTCGGCGGACGTCCGGGATTCGGTTCGTCGGGCGGCGGCAGCGGGCGCGACTTGCCGGGCTTCGCCCACCCCTGAGCGGCCTCGTGGAGTTGGTGGTCGACGCGGTTGGTCAGCGAATTCTCGAGTGCCGACGTCACCGCGACACCGGACGCGAGAAGCCCGAGCGCAGCGAGCAGGAGCACGGCGCCGACGAGGGTGATGCGTAGTGGCATCGCGCGGATCCACCGTCGCGCAAGCCCGTTCGGGACAGCGGCGACGGTCTCGGCCGACTCCTGCGGAGCCGCGGGCGCGATCATCGCCGCGGTTCGCGCATCACGTAGCCGACGCCGCGGAGGGTGTGGATCAGCGGTGTCTCGCCGGTGTCGACCTTGCGGCGGAGGTAGGACACGTACGACTCGACCACCCCGACCTCACCGCCGAAGTCGTAGTTCCAGACGTGGTCGAGGATCCGCGGCTTGCTCAGCACCGTGCCGGCGTTGACCATGAAGTACCGCAGCAGTGTGAACTCCGTCGGCGACAGCGACACCAGGTCGCCCGCCTTCCACACCTCACGCGTGTCGTCGTCGAGTTCGATGTCGGCGAATTTGATGCGGGCCGACTGCTCCTCCACCGACACCTTGCCCGCCCGCCGGAGGATGACGCGCAACCGGGTCACCACTTCTTCGAGACTGAACGGCTTGGTGACGTAGTCGTCCGCGCCGAGGGTGAGGCCACTGATCTTGTCCTCCACCGCGTCCTTCGCGGTGAGGAACAGCACCGGCGCGTCCACACCGTCGGCCCGCAACCGCTTGAGCAGGCCGAACCCGTCCATTCCCGGCATCATGACGTCGAGAATGACGGCGTCCGGGCGGAAGGTGCGCGCCGTGTCGAGTCCCTCGGCCCCGGTCGACGCCGTCGCCACCTCGAATCCCTGGAATCGGAGACTCACGGAGAGCAACTCGAGGATGTTCGGTTCGTCGTCGACGACGAGGACGCGGGCTTCGACAGGCTTATCGTTCACGCAACCCATCATCACTCGTGACGCTGGATCGTCGCTGCACGTTTCCTGGGAGGTTCCTGTGAGCCGGTGCGGCCGGCCCCGTCCGGACGGATTCCGATCGTCAGTTGACGACGATATTGAGGTTGAACACTACCCCGCCGAACGTCAGGATCGTGTTGGCCAATCCGAGTGTGACACCACTGTTGAGCGCCCCGAGCAGTCCCAGCATCATGACCTCCATCGTCGCCCCGGTGACGGGGTGTGTGCGCGCTGTCCGTGCGCGTTGCGGATGACACTAAGTCACGTTCGACGAATTCGTGGCGACACGCGCACGCAATTTCCCTGAATAAAATCACCCATTCTTCTCGAGCGAAAAAGGGTGAAATTCCGGGCGCATGAGCGAGGATGGGACAGTTGCGCTCCCGCGCCCCGGCGCTCACGGTCGCCGCACACGCGACAACCCCGCCATCGAGCCGACGGCGGGGTTGCAGTGGCGGAGTTGTCTTGACAGGCAGGAAGTTCAGGCGACGACGTTCATGTTGAGCACCACTCCACCGAACGTGCCGATCGTGTTGGCGAGTCCGAGGGTGAAAGCGCTGTTGATTGCGGCGAGCAGTCCGAGCATCATGATGTTCCTCGTTATCTTCCGTGGTATACGCACAGAATTCACTGTCGCGCTCGACAATAAGTCAGCAGGTTTCGATCTGCGAGATATTCGGTGTATTCCCGTGCCGTGCGCGCGAAGCGAGTCTGTGGAGTCGCTCACCACTCACGGGCGCGGAGCGCCTCGTTGGGTACCGTGGAAGACGTCGACACGACATCCGGACGAGCGCACCGTACCCGGCCAGCGACAAGACGGTGCCCGGAGGTGTGTCATGGCGTGGATCGTGCTCGTGCTGTCGGGGGTTCTGGAGGCCGTCTGGGCGACCGCACTCGGCCGGTCGGAAGGGTTCGGCAAGCTCGGCCCCAGCATCGTCTTCGGCGTCGCCCTGGTCTTCAGCATGGCGGGTCTGGCCTACGCGATGCGCAGTCTCCCCACCGGAACGTCGTACGCGGTGTGGGTCGGCATCGGCGCGGCACTGACGGTCGGGTTCGCGATGCTGACGGGCGCCGAGAGTGCCACGCCGGTGAAGATTCTGCTGATCCTGGGCATCGTGGGATGCGTCGTCGGGCTGAAGGCTCTGCACTGACCGGATCGGGACGCTCGATGATTGTGTGTTGCGGGTTACAGTAATTCCCATGAACCTGGTGTCGTTGATGACCCTCCCGGTGCGCGCCGGTATTGCGGCGGCCGATGTCGGTCTCGGTATCGCCGAGGCCACCCTCGTGACGGTCCGGACCGCGGTCGCCGGGACCGGCGTGGTCACGGGCATGAGCACCCAGGGCAGCCCGTTGCAGGTGATCAGCCAACTGTCCTCGCTGGCGGCCAACGACCGGCCGCTCGGGCAGGCACTGCAACCGGGCGGTCCACTCGACCGGCTCCTCGCCCCGGGCGGTCCCGTCGACCGTCTCACGTCCGAGGGCGGCACCCTCGAACGACTGCTCGAGCCGGGCGGCCCGCTCGAGCGCGTCCTCGCCAAGGACGGCCCGCTCGACCGAGTCCTGGCCGAGGACGGCACCCTGGAACGGCTGCTCGCCAAGGACGGTCTGCTCGACCGTCTCACCGCCGAGCAGGGCCCGCTCGAACGGCTGACCGCGCAGGACGGTGCGGTCGAGCGGCTCACGGCGCCGGGCGGACTGGTGGACCGGGCGCTCGCCGAGAACGGCATCCTCGACACACTGCTGTCGGAGGGCGGCGCGTTCGAACGCCTCATCGCCGAGGGCGGCCCACTCGATCAGATCGTGGCACTGTCCGAGACGTTGACGGCCCTGGCGCCCAACCTGGAGCGGATGAGCGCGAGCGTCGACCTGCTGCAGGAAACGGTGGGCGTTCTCAGCGCCGCCGTCGGACCGCTCGGCGAACTGGCAGGCAAGTTGCCGGGGCGCTGGCTCAACAAGGGCAAGGGCGACCGCCCGGGCGTCGACTACACACTCGGCCCCGCCTGACGCCTTGACCTGAAGCGAACTCGAGGTTTTACGGTCGGGTCATGACCCGCATCGAAGGCCTCGGACCCATCGGCATCTCCCTGAACATCGCACCGGACGAGACACATCTCGGCGAGGCGGCCCGGCTGGAATCCCTCGGCTATTCGGCGATCTGGTTGGCGGGCGGCCAGATCGACAGTCTGGACCGGATCTCGGCCGTCGTCCGGGCGACCGAGTCGATCCCGGTCGCGACCGGCATCATCCCCGTCGACGTGTACGACGCGATCCCGGTCGCGCGCCTCCATGCCGATCTGCAGGTCACGGCGCCGGGCCGGTTCGTCGTCGGACTGGGCGGCCCGCAGATCCCCCGGCCGCTCCGCGCGCTGAACGCGTACCTCGACAGGCTCGACCGTGCCGACCCGCCGGTGCCGACGGAGCGGCGGATCCTGGCCGCGCTGGGCCCGCCGCAAGCTGGAACTCGCGCGGGAGCGGGCGGCGGGGGCCGTCCTGCTCCTCGTCACACCCGAATACACCGCCGAGGCCAGGCGCATCCTCGGCCCGGACGCCACGCTCATCGTCTCGGTGATGACGGTGCTGGACACCGACGCGACCCGTTCCCGCGACACCGCCCGCGTTCCTCTCCGGTTCCTCTCCGGGGTGGGCGGGTACGCCGCCAATTTCGCGCGGATGGGGTTCACTGCCGACGACATCTCGGGCCTGAGCAACCGGCTGGTCGACGACCTGGTGGCCTGGGGCGATGCGGACGCGATCGTCGCGCGGGTCCACAGCCATCTCGCGGCCGGCGCGGATCACGTCGTCGTCAGTGAACTGGGCGACCGGCCGGGCGAGGTGGCCGGACAGCTCGCGGGGCTGCTGCCACTGCGCGCACGGGACGGCCTCGGAGCGACCGGCCGACACTGACCGACACCTGCCTCTGGTATGCATTTCGCATGACACGAACCATCGTTGCGCTGTTGATCCCGGCCGCCCTGCTGCTCGGGGCGTGCAGTTCCGAATCGACCACCACCGAGGCCGAGTCCCCGGCGAGCGCAACGACCGAGGCCACCGAGGCGTCCTCCGCGGACCTGCCTGCGGTCGCGGACCTGTGCAAGGGCCTCCTCCAGTACGCGAACGGCGCCGAGGCCCGCGCGCAGCAGAGCGGCGAGACGTTCGACCGCACGAAGGCCCTCGACGACCTCTTCACGCAGTCGGCCGAGACGGCGGAGTGGAAGGACGCTCCGCAGGACCGCAAGGACCAGATGATCCAGGCCTACGACGCCGCCAAGACCGGGGCCTGCTGACCCGTTCTCGATCGAGGACCGGAACTGTCCTCAATCCTTCGTAGCGTGGTCTGCATGACCGACACGACGAAGTCCATCCGACCGTTTCGCATCGACATCGCGCAGTCGCAACTCGACGATCTCGCCGATCGACTCGCGCGGACCCGGTTCGGCACCCCGCTCCCGGGTGACGACTGGACGACGGGAGTGCCCACGTCGTACCTGGTCGAACTCGTCGCGTACTGGCGAGACGAGTTCGACTGGCGGGCGCAGGAGAAATCACTCAACACCATCCCGCAGTTCGTGACCGAGATCGACGGGCAGAACATCCACTTCCTGCACGTCCGCTCGCCCGAACTGGACGCCCTGCCCCTCGTCCTCACCCACGGCTGGCCGGGTTCGTTCGTCGAATTCCTCGACGTGATCGGGCCGCTCACCGACCCCGCGGCGCACGGCGGCAACCACGAGGACGCGTTCCACGTGGTCGTGCCGTCGCTGCCCGGATTCGGATTCTCCGGACCGGTCCGCGAATCGGGCTGGAACATGACCCGCATCGCCGGGGCGTGGGCGGAGCTGATGGGCCGGCTCGGATACGACCGTTACGGGGTCCAGGGCGGCGACATCGGCGCCGGCGTCTCGCCCGAGGTCGCCCGCATCGCCCGGAACGCGGTGGTCGGGGTGCACCTCAACGGCAACGTCGGCGTTCCGTTCCACGAGTTGGACGAGGCTGAACGGGCGAGCCTGACACCGCTGGAGCAGGACCGCCTGGGCCGGGTGTCGCGGTTCATGACCGACGAGTTCGGCTACATCTCCATCCAGTCCACGCGACCGGCGACGCTCGGCGCCGCGCTCGCCGATTCACCGGTCGGTCAGCTCGCCTGGATCGTCGACAAGTTCCGCGAGTGGACGTATCCGCGGGAGACGCTTCCCCACGACGTCATCGGCATCGACCGCCTGCTCACCAACGTCATGCTGTACTGGCTCACCGACACCGCCTCCTCGGCCGCGTACGTCGGCTACATGCAGGAATCTTCTTGGGCCACCGACAATTCCGTGTCCGGCGTCCCGACCGCCGTCATAGTCTTCGCCCACGACGTCGGCATCCGCCGCTACGCGGAGCGGGAGCATGCGATCACGCGGTGGACCGACGTCGAGGATCGCGGCGGCCACTTCGCCGCACTCGAAGAGCCCGAGACTCTGACCGCGGACATCCGGGAATTCTTCGCCGAACTCCGCTGAGCAGATCCGGCGCGGTCAGATCAGGCTGGAGATCAGGAAGGCGGCGAGCAGGACGCCGACGAGAACGGATCCGGCGGTAGCGGCGGCGAGGACGACCGAACCGGTGACGGTCATCGCCGGCGCAGCTGCGACGAGGGCGGCGACGAGCGCGGTTCCGAGCGAGAAGCGGCGGTCGGGTTCGACCTGCCCGTCCTTCGCGTGCCGGGCAGTGTGGGTGCGGAATGCATTGTGGGCCGTGAGGGTCATGGTTCTTTTGTCCCGTCTGGAGTCGAATGCGGACCAGAGCCGGAGCTCTGTCGAGTACAGAATTCACCTCCTCGGCGCCGGCGGATCGCTATCCGGGCGTGCCGCCCGGCCCGTCCAGCCGTGACGCCAGTTCGGCGTTCTCGGATTCGAGCGCGAGGATGCGCCGAATCCCGGCGACGTTCACACCGTCGTCCATGAGCTGAGCGATGCGTGCCAACCTGATCAGGTCGTCGTCGCTGTATCTGCGGGTGCCGCCGCTGGTCCGGGCCGGGGTGAGCAACCCGCGGCGCTCGTACAGGCGAAGAGTCTGCGGGCCGATACCCGTCAGCTCCGACGTCACCGCAATTCCGTAGACCCCGCGACGTGAACGGGGTAGGACGTCGATGGTCACAACAGGCTCCCTTCTGCTTAAGGAACACCTGATGTTAACACGCGAATTAAATGAATCTGCAACTGGAGATATAGATTTTGCGTTTCGAACCCCTCATACCTGGGCTGCAGCAGCCAGAACGAGCATCGGGTGACGTAATCTCGGACCCGAACCGAACGCGAACCGCCGCCGACCCCGGACGGATTCGCCGAGGTGTCGTGGCCATGAGCGCCACGGCCTCTGTGCGAGAGACGAGAAGACGGTGCCCCGTACTCAGGAACACGCAGATCGCTACCGTGACGCCCTCACGGCGCTCGCCGCGGCCACGCAGCGACCGGCCAATGTGGTCAACACCGGTACGGGCTACGCGATCCGGGTCGACTTCGAGTTCAACCGCTACCTTCTCGCGTCCAATGCCGCCGACGGACTGACCGACGCCGTCGAGGACGCGTCCGAGTGGCGGGTCAGCCTGTACCAGGGCGCCGCCGACGGCTCGTCCGACGAATTGCTGGCCACCGCCGGGCACGCGTGGCTGGTCGACGCATTCGACCGCGCCTTCGCCGACACCCGGGCCGAAGGTAAATGGCAGTCGGCCGACGCGTCGTTCGACGAGTTCAACCCCACCAACGACCAGTCCGCGAGCTGATCAGGCGCCGCTCAGGCGCGGTCCGAGACCTCGGATCGGACGAGTTGCTCGAGTTCGGCGTTCCGGGCCGCGAGCACCGCGTTCTCGGCCTCGAGCCGGAGGATCTGGCCGATTCCGATGAGATTGACTCCGGCGGCCACGAGTTCGGTGATCTTCTGGAGGCGCGCGACGTCGTCCTCGCTGTACCGGCGCGTGCCACCGCCCGTGCGAGTCGGTGTGATCAGCCCGCGCCGCTCGTACAGGCGCAGCGTCTGCGGTCCGATACCCGTCAGCTCCGACGTTACCGAGATCCCGTACACACCCCGCTGCGAACGAAGCGGTACATGAGAGGACGTCACCGGGTCTCCCTTCTTCTCAGGGCGCATCAATCTTAGCAAGCTCTGGACGACACAATGTGCCGCGGGGCGCGCAGGTTCGCTCTGGAATGCCCACACCGCCGCGTGCCAGGGACCAGCAATCTTGCCAATTCGGCTTGAACTTCCCGTCCGACCGCTGTAGAACAAATCTATATTCTTCGAAGCAGATAAGTTCTCACGACCAGTTCGGGCACGAAGGAGAATCGATGACCACGCACAATCCGCAGAGCGCTCCCCACGACGGGGAGGTCCTCGTCCTCGGCGCAGGCAGCGGCGGAGCGATCGCCGGCGGCCTGATCGCCACACTCGCTCTCAGCGCGCTCACCCTCCTCTCGTCGCTGCCGACGTGACCGGACGCCCCGACGCTGCCGCCCTCCCCCCGACACCGGCTTTTCGCACACGACAGGACACCGCGCCCATGCCCGCCAGCTCCGCATCTCACGCTTCCGCCACCAGCACTGCCACCCGAGGCGGAGCAACGATGAGCACCGAGGAAATCAAGGCCCGGATCGAGGCGATGTTCGCCGACGAGGCCGCCGATACGTCCCCCGCACTCGTCGAATAGCGACGCCATCGCCGATGCCGGCAGGACAGAGAAGGGCAGAGCCATGACAGTGTCCACCCCGCTCGTCGAACCATCGCACGACATCCATCGCATCCCCACGCGCTCGAAGCCGGCGCATCGCACCACGCCCGCGGCCGACGCCGCGCGGGGCGAGCACCTGCGGGCACGGCCGGAGACCGTCCGCCGCGAGCGTGACCAATACCGTGACGTGCCCGCGCAATGCGCGGCCATCAGCAGGCTCGCCGCCTCCGACCCCCGCCGCGAACTACTGCGACAGCGACTGATCGAGCGGTGCCTGCCGCTCGCCGAACACATCGCCCGGCGCTTCCTCGGTCGCGGAGAACCCCTCGACGACCTGATCCAGGTCGCCCGTCTCGGTCTGGTCAAGGCCGTCGACCGTTTCGATTCGAGCTGCGGCGCGAACTTCGTGTCCTACGCCGTCCCGACCATCACCGGCGAGGTCCGCAGGCACTTTCGCGACACGGGATGGGCGATGCGCGTCCCCCGCAGCATGCAGGAACTGCACCTCTCCCTCACCACGGCGACGACCGACCTGACCACCACACTCGGACGCGCCCCGACGGCGAGCGAACTGGCCGAGGCCCTCGGGATCGGCAAGGAGGAGGTGCTACGGGGTCTGCGGGTCGCCGACGCCTACAGCACCCTGTCCGTCGATTTCCCGCTCGGCGAGGACGAGCGCCCGCTGTCGGAGACGATCGGCGACGTCGACCCGTCCCTCGCACACGTCGAGGACCACGTGGTCCTCGAGCCGCTGCTGGGATCCCTCCCCGACCTCGAACGCACCGTCGTCGTCCTGCGCTTCTTCGGCAACATGACCCAGTCGCAGATCGCCGCTCGGGTGGGCGTCTCGCAGATGCAGGTGTCCCGGCTGCTGACCAAGACCCTGGCGGACCTGCGCGGGAAACTCGGCGACGCCGGCGGTCAGATGGCCGGGTAGGCGGCCAGAAAGTCCTCCCACGTCCGTTTGCCCGTCGTCGCCTCGAGCGACAGGTTGACGCCGTCCCGGTACGCGCGGCCCGCCTTTCCCGGCATCCGCACCGGCATCGTCAGCCGGTGCCTGCCGGTCGCCTGCAGGTAGCTGCGCGCCAGTTCGCCCATCCCGTGCACGGCCGGCCCGGGTAGGTCGGGAACCAGGCCGGCCGGGGCGCCGAGCGTCAGTTCCACCAGGCGCGCCGCCACCTCCCCCGAGTCGACCGGCTGGAAGCGCAGGCCGCCCGGCACCGGGATCACCGGGAGTTTCGCCATCTTCTGCAGCATGCTCAGCACCAGTTCGTGAAACTGGGCGGCGCGCAACGTCGTCCACGGCAGGCCTGAGTCGGCCACCGCTCGCTCCGCGGCCAGCTTGGCTGTGAACCAGCCGAGCGGAACCCGGTCGGCCCCGATCACCGAGATGTAGACGAGGTGCTGCACCCCGGCGCGCGCGGCGGCCTCCACCAGGTGCCGGGTCGCCACCTCGTCGCCCTTGGGGCCACCCGCCAGGTGCAGGACGGTCTCGACGCCGTCCAGTGCGGTCGCTATTCCCTTGCCCTCGAACAGGTCACCGGTCAGGTACGCAACGCCGTCGCCGGCGCCGCGGCCGTGCCGGGTGAGGACGCGAACGTCGCGCCCCGCCGCCCGGAGCAGTGGAACGACCTGGCGTCCGAGCGTGCCGGTACCGCCGGTGACGAGAATGGGTGATGTCATGATCTCTCCAGATTCTTCGGTGAGAATTTTCGGTGGGTCTACCTGTGAGACACGCCGCGAGGAAGGAATGTGACACGGTGGGCGACCGCGATCGGCTGACCGAGCGTTTCGAGGAACACCGGCCGCGACTGCGGGCCGTCGCGTACCGGATGCTGGGGTCGGCGAGCGAGGCCGACGACGCCGTCCAGGAAGCGTGGCTGCGCACGATCCGCGCGGACACCGGCGAGGTGGAGAACCTCGAGGCGTGGCTGATCACGGTGGTGTCGCGGGTGTGCCTGAACGTGCTGCGCTCCCGCGAGCAGCGGCGCGAGGAACCTCTCGACGTGCAGGCACACGACCCGGCCGTCGGCCACGACGACGGCGGCGACCCCGAACACGAAGCGATGCTGGCCGACTCGGTCGGGCTGGCGCTGCTGGTCGTGCTGGACACGCTGACCCCGGCCGAGCGGCTCGCGTTCGTGCTGCACGACATGTTCGACGTGCCGTTCGACGACGTCGCCCCCATCGTGGGCCGCTCCTCCCAGGCGGTGCGGCAACTTGCCAGCCGTGCCCGCCGGCGGGTGAAGGGCGCGTCGCCGGCGCCGGACCCCGCCGACCTGGACCGCAGGCGAGCTGTCGTCGACGCCTATCTGGCCGCCACCCGCGGCGGCGACTTCGACGCGCTGGTCGCTCTGCTCGATCCGGATGTGGTGCTCCGGGCCGATCCGGCTGTCGGGCCCACCCCGGGACCTCTCGTGATCCGGGGCGCCCGCGTCGTGGCCAAGGGCGCGCTCGCGTCCGCGGAACGGGCCCGGGTCACCCAGGTGGCCCTGGTGAACGGGTCGGCCGGGCTCGTGATGGCTCCCCGCGGGCACTTGTACCTGGTGCTGGCGTTCACCATCGTGGACGGGAAGATCACCGAGATCGACGTCATCGCGGAGCCGGATCGCGTCCGCCGACTCGACCTGGCCGTCCTCGGGGACTGACCGGTCACCCGAACCGGGTGATGACCGTCGGCGCCGCGACCCGCAGCATGGAGGGAGCCGACACTCCGGGAGAGGGACGCGAACGTGACTACTGCCTCGGACGACGATGCCCCGCCCCGGAGCGCGGCCGCGCCGTCGCCGTTCCCCCCGATCGCCGACTACGCCTTCCTCTCGAACTGCCACACCGGGGCGCTGATCGCGCCGGACGGTTCCGTCGACTGGCTGTGCGTGCCCCGGTTCGACTCCCCCAGCGTGTTCGGTTCCCTCCTCGACCGCGAGGCCGGGATGTTCCGGCTCGGCCCGTTCGGCCTCAACGTTCCGGCGTCCCGCCAGTACGAGCCGGGCACCAACATCATCTCGGCGGTGTGGAACACCCCGACCGGGTGGGTGAACGTGCGCAGCGCGCTGACGATGGGCCCGACCCGCGGTGAGGACACCGTCACCCCGCACACGAGGCCGCCGGCGGACGAGGACGCCGATCACATGCTGGTCCGCACGGTCACCTGCCTCGACGGCAGCGTGGAGGTGGAGTTGGTGTGCGAGCCCGTGTTCGACTACGGACGCGCACCGGCGGAGTGGGTTCTCGTGGACGGCGATCGGCACACCGCCGACGCGAGCGGTGCGGGGCTCACGTTGCGCCTGCAGACGGACATGGCACTCGGCATCGAGGGCGGACGGGTTCGCGCGCGCCACATACTCGAGAAGGGCGAAACCCTGTACTGCGCGCTGACCTGGGCGGCGGAACTCGCCGCGCCGGGGACGGCGGAAGAGGCCGCCTCACAACTCGATGCAACCGCGGCGTTCTGGCGGCGCTGGTTCAGTCACGCCCGCTTCCCCGACCATCGGTGGCGTGAGGCGATCCAGCGATCCGCCCTGACCATCAAGGGCCTCACGTACATGCCGACCGGCGCCACCGTCGCAGCCCTCACGACATCCCTGCCGGAAACCCCGGGCGGCGAACGCAATTGGGACTACCGGTACACGTGGATGCGGGATTCCACGTTCACGCTGCAGGCCCTGCACTACCTGAACCTGGACTGGGAGGCCGACGAGTTCATGCAATTCATCGCCGACCTCGAGTCGAACGGTGATTGCGCACTGCAGATCATGTACGGAATCGACGGCACCCGCGACCTCACCGAGTCGACCCGCGACGACCTGTCCGGCTATGCGGGCGCGCGCCCGGTGCGGATCGGCAACGGCGCGTTCGACCAGCGGCAGAACGACGTGTTCGGCGCCGTCCTCGACTCGATCCTGCTGCACACGGTGCGCAGTAAGCGCCTTCCCCGCCGGCTGTGGCCGCTCGTGCAGCAGCAGGCGGCGTGCGCCTCGGCGGTGTGGCGTAACCCCGATCAGGGGATCTGGGAGGCTCGCGGCGCACCGCAGCACTATGTGTCGTCGAAGCTGATGTGCTGGGTGGCACTCGACCGGGCGTCGAAGATCGCAGGCATCCGCGGCGATCGGGCGGCCGAGGACACCTGGCGGGCCACAGCCGAGGAGATCCGCGCCGACATCCTCGCGCACGGCGTGAAGAAGGGGGTGCTGCGGCAGCACTACGACACCGAGGCGCTGGACGCGTCGACGCTGCTCGCCGCGGTCTTCGGATTCCTTCCCCGCGGGGACGTCCGGCTGCGCGCCACCGTCGACGCCATCGCCAGCGATCTCACCGAGGACGGATTCGTCCTGCGCTACCGCACCGGCGAAACCGACGACGGACTGTCGGGCAAGGAAGGCAGTTTCCTCATCTGCTCGTTCTGGCTGGTGTCGGCCCTGACCGTGGTCGATCAGGTGCAGGAGGCAACCGATTTGATGGAGCGGCTGGTCAGCGTGTGCTCTCCCCTCGGCCTCTACGCCGAAGAGTTCGACACGAGCACCGGCCGCCATCTCGGGAATTTTCCGCAGGCGTTCTCACACCTCGCGCTGATCGAGGCCGCGGGGCGCATCATCCTCCACGAGCGGATGCGGGAACTGATGTGAGCCGACGCCAGAGCCTGCTCGGTCAGCCGATCGGCACGTGATGGTTCACAGTCCACCGCCGACACCGGCGAGCAGGGCGCGCGAGCCCTCGTGGAGCCGGTCCCGGACGACGTCGACGGTGGTCTTCATCGTCGCCGCCACCTCGTCGCAGGACATTCCCCGGTAGAACACGAGTGCGAGCGTCTCCCGTTCGAGGGCGGGCAGCGCTTCGACCGCGTCCAATACCGCCGACCTGCACGAAGTCACCGGATTAATCAGAGGAAGCCTGGCCCTTCAGGGCCGGGAGGAAGCGGATTCTGTACTGCGCGATCGTGCGTAGCGGGGTCGCGGTCTTTCGTGGGTTCGGGTCGTTTTGGTTGGTGATGTACTCGGCGATGATGGCGAGTGGGGCTCCGCCTGCGGAGGCGGCGAAGTAGGACGGTGACCAGAAGTGAGTTCCCCACAGGTATTTCCGGATGTGGTCGGGGAACTCTTGGCGCAGGTAACGAGCCGAGACGCCCTCGAGGCTGTTGACCAGGGTGGACAGTTGCGCGGTGGGTGGGTAGTGGATCGAGAGGACGTGGTCGGTTTCTCCGGTGAACTCGGTCAACGTTGCGCCGAACTTGTCACACACCTCTGCCATCATCTCGGTGACATAGACCAAAGGGCATCCGCAGGGAAAGGCGCAGGGTGTGAAGCGGATCGTTGTCGTGAAGCTGGCTCCGACCCCCGAGCAGTATGTGGCGCTGACATCGACACTGGAGTTGTGCAATGCGGGGGCGAACATGGTTTCGCAGCTCGCGCAC
>NZ_JBHUSF010000170.1:0-18269 GCF_042673295.1 Rhodococcus sp. NPDC057014 | reverse complement strand
GCGCAGTGCGCTTGCCGCCCTCGGCGACGTTCGCTCGGGACGAGCCCGATCAGTGCATCATGACCGTCGGGGCACCTTCCGCCTCGAGATGCGGGTTGACCGACTTCTTCCGCGGCAGCATGAACGCCGGGATGAGCGTCAACGCGATCAGCACGGTGGCGACCAGGAACGTGTTGCCGAACGCGTCGGCGGCCTGGCTCAGCACCTGGTCCACCATTCCGGGAGGCTCCTGTGCGGCGACCTCGGGCACGTGCTGCATCGCGACCGTCTGACTGTCGAGACCGCGATCGAGCAACTGGTTGGTGAGGACCACCGACATGACGGCGGTACCGATCGAACCCGCGGTCTGCTGGACGATGTTCATCAGCGTGGAACCGCGCGCGACCTGCTCGTTCGACAGTGTCACGATCGCCGCGGTCATCAGCGGCATCATGGTGCAGCCCATGCCCATGCCCATCACGAACAGCGCACCCATCAGCAGCCAGGTCGGCGAATCCGCCGCCACCTGCGTGAAGACGCCCAGGCCGATGAGGATCAGCGGCAGACCCGTCAGCACGATCTTGCCGGGGCCCATCTTGTCGACGAGTCGTCCGGCCACCGGCATCGTCAGCATCGCGCCGATACCCTGCGGAGCCATCAGCAGGCCGGCCGCGAGCGTGGTGTGCCCGCCGACCTGGATGAAGTAGCTCGGGAACAGCAGACCGGCACCCATGAACGCGACGATGAACAGCGAAGTCGTGATGACCGCGACCGACAGCTGCCGGTTCTTGAACAGGTGCAGGTCGATGAGCGGGTGGTCCTTGCGCAGCGCGTGGACGATGAATGCGACGATCAGGACCAGGCCGATCGCACCGGGCGCCAGCACGCGGGCCGAGGCGACGGTGCCCACCTCCGGGATGGACGACACACCGAACAGGAACAGCGCCAGACCCGGCGACAGCAGCAGCATGCCGAGGAAGTCGAAGGACTCGGACGGCGAGGCCTGGTCGGACGGCAGGATGATGAACGCGGCGGCCAGGGCGATGATGCCGATGGGAAGGTTGATCAGGAAGATCCAGTGCCAGCTCGCCGCCTCGATCAGCCAGCCGCCGAGGATCGGGCCACCGATGGGGCCGAGCAGCATGGGGATACCGAGAACGGCCATGACCCGGCCGACGCGGTCGGGGCCCGCCGCCTTCGTCATGATCGTCATGCCGAGCGGCATCAACATGCCGCCGCCGAGCCCCTGCAGGACGCGGAAGCCGATGAGCGACGTGATGTCCCACGCGAAACTACACAGCACCGAGCCGAGCACGAACAGCACGAGGGCCGTCATGTAGAGGCGTTTGGTGCCGAAGCGGTCGGCCGCCCACCCGGTGACGGGGATGACGGTCGCCAGGGCGAGGGTGTACGCGGTCATCGTCCACGCGACGGTGGCGTACGAGGTGTCGAACTCGGTGGCGAACGTCGGCAGCGCGACGCTGACGACGGTCACGTCGAGGATCGACATGATGGCACCGAGCACCACCACGGACGCGATCTTGAGGACCGTGCCGTCGAGCTTGTCGGGCGCCGCGTTCGCGGCGGTCGGCGATGTCATCCGAATATCTCCTGGTTGAGTTCTCGCAGGGACTCCCCCGCGAGGATCGGTCGTAGTGCCTCGATCAGCCGAGTCCGCTCGCTCTCCGGAACCCGCCATGCGAACCGTCGCAACTGATCACGCTTGCATTCGATGTGCTGGTTGGCGACCTTATGCCCGGCCTCCGACAGGGAGACCCGTTTGACCCGCCGATCCCGCTCGTCCTCCCGGCGGACCACGAGACCCAGCTTCACGAGCTGATCGACGTTTCGACCCGCCGCGGCAACCGAGAGCCGCAACCGCTCGGCCACTTCGTTGATCGGAAGCGGCTCACCGTGCTGAGCCAGCGCGAAGAGCATGCGCACCTGCGAAAACGTGAGGTCCAGCTCGATGAGGTTGTCCATCGACTCCGACTCCCCCGCACTCAACAGCTGGGTGAAGAAGTCGTTGAGTAGTTCGAAGAGAAGATCAGGAGAATTGTCGGGCACCCTCGAATGCTAGCGCTCATGCAACTATTGCCCAAGAGCAACTAAGGCGCAACCGAATAAATGGTGTCAGGTATCACAGTCCCCGGCAGCGACCACGACCTGCGGGTTCAGTCCTGGACGAGCACCGCATTGTCCAGCACGAGGCCGGCCTGGGCCAGCACCCGGACGGCCTCATCGAATGCGTCGCCGCCGGCACCCGGCATCCCGGATCGAATCCGCTTCCGCCGACACCACGACACCAGGGACTTCGGGCCCGTCAGCTCCGTCACCACCACTGCGCGCATGCTCGAAACACTAGATGCGCAGGGGTGGCGGGAGGCGTCAACGAGCGAACAGTCGCTTCCGTCGACGGGCGACGGTCACCATCTCGACCGTGTCGGTCATCTTCACGCGCGGCCGGGCCGATCCTGCCGCGCGCGATGTCTCCGCCTTGTCGATCGCGCGCCAGCCGGCGAAGCCGATCTGCTCGGGCTGGCGCCGCTCGACGAGCTTCTTCACGTCCTTGCGGGTGCCGACCGTGCCGAGGAGTTTGCCGGCCTCGAAATCCGCGAGCAGCGAGGACACGGTCTCCTTGGCGCACGCCTTGTTGGTACCGATGACGCCGCTGGGACCGCGCTTGATCCACCCGGTGACATACACCCGGTCGGTGACCCGGCCGTCCTCGTTGGGGATCACGCCGCGCTTGTCGTCGAAGGCGACGCCGCCGACGGGATTGCCGCGGTACCCGATGGAGCGCAGCACGAGCGAGGTGTCGAGCGAACCCTCGGCGCCGCGGGCGCGGGCGGACAGCGCGCCGGATTCGTCGACCACCAGTTCGTTGCGCCCGTAGCGCAGGGCCTCGGCCTTGCCGGTGCCGGTGACCTCGATCGGCGACGTCAGGTAGCGGAACACGATGCGTTTGTGACCGGGGCGGGGCGCGCGCTGCGCGAACTCCCGCGCCAGCCGGACCTTCATCGCGGTCGCCGGATCGTCCAGCAGCGCCGCGCTGGCCGGGTCGAGGTCGAGGTCGGCGTCATCGATGACGAGGTCCACGTTCTCGAGGTCACCGAGCGCCAGGAACTCCGGGTTGCTGTACGCGGCCTGAGCCGGCCCACGCCGGCCGAGGAGCACGACCTCCTCGATGTTGCTGCGCCGCAGCGCGGCGAGGGCGTGATCGGCGATGTCCGTCCGCTCCAGCTCCTCGACGTTCATCGTGAGGATGCGGGCCACGTCGAGCGCGACGTTGCCGTTGCCGACGATCACCGCGCGCTTGGCGGACAGGTCGAACGTACGCCCCGCGTAGTCCGGGTGGCCGTTGTACCAGGCCACGAACTCCGTGGCGGCGTGCACGCCGGGGAGATCCTCACCCGGGATTCCCAGCCGCCGGTCGCTCGACGCCCCGACGGCGTAGATGACGGCGTGGTGATTCTCCAGCAGCTCGTCGTGGGTGACGTGCTTGCCGACCTCGACGTTGAGGTGGAACTCGAAGTTCGGCCGGTCGAGACTCCATTCGAACATCCGGGTCACCTCTTTGGTGCCGGGATGGTCGGGCGCGACGCCGGCGCGGACGAGTCCCCACGGGGTCGGCAGCTTCTCGAACATCTCGACCTCGACGTCCGAACGTTCGAGCAGTTCACCCGCGGCGTAGCAGGCGGCCGGACCGGCGCCGACGACCGCGACCCGCAGCGTGCCCAGGTCGCGCCGCGGCGGGGTCGCGGGTGTGAGCGGGATCCACCCGGTCGGCATGGGGTTGGTCGTGTAGTACTCGGCGTTGATGTCCTTGTAGCGGGTGAGCGAGCCGAGGAGCTTGTCTTCGGGGAAGATCGCGTCGACCGGACAGGCATCGACGCAGGCCCCGCAGTCGATGCAGGTTTCCGGGTCGATGTGCAGCATCTCGGTCTGCGCGAATTCCCGTTCCTCCGGCGTCGGATGGATGCAGTTCACGGGGCATGCGGAGACGCAGCTCGCGTCGTTGCAGCACGCCTGGGTGATGACATATGCCATTGCGGTTTCCTCACACCTGTCCGGACCGTCGAACTCGTTTATGTTACACGTAGTAACAGTTATATGAACTGTACTGAGAATCGCGTCCGCAAACAAGCACCGGCGCCGGATGGAAGAATCAGGGCCCCGTCCACGAGCGAAGGAACCGCACCTTGGCACTCGACCGACCCCTTGCCGCCCCGCCCTCACGCGGCCGCTTCTTCGAGACGTCCTGGCCGGTCCGCACCGGCGACATCGACGCCGCCAAACGACTCCGCCTCGACGGCATCGCGCGCTACCTGCAGGATGCCGGTCTGGACAACCTCGACGCGGTCGACGCCGCCGACAGCCACCCCCTGTGGATCGTCCGGCGCACCGTCATCGACGTCCTGCGGCCCGCCGTGTGGCCCGAACGCGTGCACCTCCGGCGCTGGTGCTCGGCACTGTCGACCCGCTGGACGAACATGCGGGTGCAGATCCAGGGTGAGGCCGGCGCGCTGATCGAGACCGAAGGGTTCTGGATCCACATCAGCGGGGAAACGGGCATGCCCACCCGCATCGACGACGGGTTCATCGAACGCCTCGGGGAGTCCGCCGAGGAACACCGGCTGAAGTGGAAGCGGTGGCTCGTCGAGAATGCCCCCGCCGCCGACGAGGACGGGATCGAGGACAGCGAGTTCGTCCTGCGCCGCACCGACATCGACCCCTTCGACCACGTCAACAACGCCGTCTACTGGCAGGCGGTCGAGGAACTGCTCGCCGACCACGAGCATCCCGGCGGCGGCCGACTGGTCGACAATCCTCACCGCGCGGTGCTCGAATACCTCGCGCCCATCGTGTCGACCGACAGGATCGTCCTGCGCAGGCGCCGGGACGACACGTCGCTGACCGTGTGGTTCCTGGTCGACGACGCGCTGCGGGCGGTGGCCCACGTCGGGCCGCTCACCCCCTGATCAGGCGGGGGGAGCTAACGTCTCACCATGGCCTCGCACAGCCCGTCGCGGAACCGCACGCTGATCCTCATGCGCCACGGCAAGTCGGCGTACCCGGAGGGGGTCGCGGATCACGAGCGGCCGCTGGCGCCGCGCGGGCGCACGCAGGCGGGGCTGGCCGGCGAGTGGCTGCGGTCCACTCAGCCGCCGATCGACGCGGTGCTGTGCTCGACGTCGCGGCGGACCCGGGAAACGCTGGAGGCGACCCGGGTCGGCGCTCCCGCCCGGTTCGCCGAGGAACTCTACGGCGCGTACCCGTCGGAGGTGCTGACGGAAATCGTGCGGATCGAGCCGTCGGTGCGCACCCTGCTGGTGGTCGGGCACGCCCCCGGGATGCCGTCCACGGCGCTGGATCTGGCGGGCAATCCCGACACCGGGGATGCCAACCTGATGCGGGAGAAGTTCCCGACGTCCGCGCTCGCCGTCCTCACGGTGCCGTGCGAGTGGGACGAACTCACGTCGAGCGCGGCGTCCCTCGCCACGTTCCACGTTCCGCGGTAACGGCCTCAGAACAGCTTCCGGCCGACGACGGCGACGACACCGAGGATCAGGACCAGCACCAGCGCGGACCAGAATCCGAACAGCCACCAGACCACGCCGAAGACGACCAGCGCCGGCGCGACGGTGATGAGTGCGATCGTGGGGCTCTCCCGCACGACTTCGAGTGCCGACTCGGCCTTCACGCGATCGATCTTCTTCTCGGACATCTCGTCTCCGTTCAGCGAACCACGCATATCGGACAGGTGATGTCGAGGATAGTCGTCACGGGGCGAGTGCCGGTTGGTGCTCCGGCGCCGCTCGACGGCTAGCTGCCCGGGAACGTGACGACGTCGAGGTACAGCGGCATTTCGTCGGAACGCGATCCGGTCTGCGCCCCCGCTTCGTCGACCACCGGGGCGCCGGCGGTCGCGGCGGCCACGAGACTCTCCCCCGTCACCCGACCGTCGAGGTCGAAGTTCTCGAACTCGAACGGAATGCCGTTCGACGCCAGGAAGTCCGGCCCGTCCATCACATGGAAGTGCAGGTGCGGCGCGTCGGTGTTTCCGCTGTTGCCGAGCAACCCGATCTGCTCGCCCGCCCGCAGGTTCTGGCCGACGCTGATGTTGTCCACGCTTCCGGGCTGCAGGTGCGCGTAGAACGCGAATCGACCGTCCCCGATCGCTTGCACGACGTGGTTTCCGCCGTACTGGTCGAGCGGCAGTCCCTGCGGACTGGCCCCCGGAACCTGTTCGGACAGATCGCCCACGACGGCGATGATCTCGCCGTCCGACACGGCGCGGACCGGCGCGCCGTAGTACTCGTAGCTCGACAGCTGCTTCTGGTCGCCGGTGTAGATGCGACCCTGCTCGTCGAGCTGGACGAAATCGATGGCGAATCGCTCGGCCGCCAGCATCCGGCCGTTGATCGGCAGCACGGCGGCGCGGTGCGAGGTGACCGTGCAGCAGCCGGTGCCGTCGAGCCACCGCGGACCGTCGAGCGGCGAGCGGCTCCGGACGGCCTCGCGGGTGTCGACGTCCGTGTCCGCGACGTTCTCGGCGAGTTGCTTCGGCACGAGCGACGTCGCCTGCGGGAAGTCGACATTCACGACGTGGTCGAGGCTGCGCGGCACGTCGTCGGGACTGTCGAGGGTCGCGTCGATCCACACCAGCCCCTGCTGTCCGGGGGCGAGGACGTTGCCTGCCTTCGGACCGCCGCCGAGCGCCTGGAACCACGGTGTCAGCGCATCACCGCTCAGGTCCACCAGCGTGCGGCCGTCACCTTTCACCTGCAGCGACGTGATCGTCGCCGGCTGCGAACCGGTGTTCGTCAACCGCAGTTCGTAGGCGAGGTGCACGCGGCCGTCACTGCCTGTCACGGGGATCGGTGCGGCCACCACGTCCGCGACCACCGGAGTGATCACCGTGGGGGTATCGGACGAGGCCGGCGCCGCGGACGACGTCGCCTCGCTCTGCTGGGTGTCCGAGGCCGTGCAGGAGGTCGCGACTCCCACGACGGCGGCAAGTGCGAGCGCGACGGCGAACCTCGACCGGGCCATCATTCGACGCTAGCAACGGCGAACATCCGCCGACAAGGCTCGACACGGTTGTCGGCAGTGGAAACGGATGAAGGCCCCACCCCCGAAGAGAGAGGGGTGGGGCCTTCGTCCGTTGGTGAGTGCTCGGCGAGTCCGGGGACTCGTCAACCACTCACGGGCGCGGAGCGCCTACCGGTAATCGTTGCTGAAACCGTAATCGTCCAGCGGCACCGCGGCACCGGTGTTCTGGCCGAAGCCGTCCGGGCTGTAGTACTGGTCGTCGTACGACGGAACCGCGTACGCAGCAGCGCGGGCCTCTTCGGTCGGCTGAACCTGGATGTTGCGGTAACGGTTGATACCGGTACCGGCAGGGATCAGCTTTCCGATGATCACGTTCTCCTTCAGACCGATCAGCTTGTCGCTGCGGCAGTTGATCGCCGCATCGGTCAGCACGCGAGTGGTCTCCTGGAACGACGCCGCGGACAGCCACGAGTCGGTCGCCAGCGATGCCTTGGTGATACCCATCAGCACCGGACGTCCAGCTGCCGGCTCGCCACCCTCGGCGACGACCCGGCGGTTGGCCGCCTCGAAGTCGGCACGCTCGGTCAGCGAACCGGGCAGGAACTCCGTCGCACCCGAGTCGATGATCGTGACGCGACGCAGCATCTGGCGCACGATGACCTCGATGTGCTTGTCGTGGATCGACACACCCTGGCTCCGGTACACCTCCTGGACCTCGTTGACGAGGTGGATCTGCACCTGACGGGGGCCCATGACACGCAGCACCTCGTGCGGATCGGCAGCACCTTCCATGAGCTGCTGACCGACCTCGACGTGGTCACCGTCGGCCAGAAGGCGTTCGGTGCCGTCGTCGTGCTTGAAGACACGCAGACGCTGACGCTTCGAGAGCTTGTCGTAGACCACTTCTTCGCCACCGTCGTCCGGGACGATGGTGATCTTGTAGAAGCGGTCGCCGTCCTCGAGCTGCACACGGCCGCTGACGTCGGCGATCGGGGCCTTGCCCTTGGGGACGCGGGCCTCGAACAGCTCCTGAACACGCGGCAGACCACCGGTGATGTCGTCTCCGGCGACACCACCCTGGTGGAACGTACGCATGGTCAGCTGAGTACCGGGCTCACCGATGGACTGCGCGGCGACGATACCGACGGCCTCACCGATGTCGACGAGCTTGCCGGTGGCCATGGAGCGGCCGTAGCAGGTGGCGCAGACGCCGGTGCCGGTGGTGCAGGTGAGCACCGAACGGACCTTGACCTGCGTGATGCCTGCCTCGAGCAGCGCGTCGATGGCCGGGTCGCCCAGGTCGTGTCCACGCTCGACGATGACGTTGCCGTTCTCGTCGACCGCGTCGGCGGCCAGGGTGCGGGCGTACGTGCTCGTCTCCACGTGGGCGTCGCGGATCATCGATCCGTCGGCCTGCTTCTCGGCGATCGTGGTGACGATGCCGCGCTCGGTTCCACAGTCGACCTCGCGGACGATGACGTCCTGCGAGACGTCCACCAGACGACGGGTCAGGTAACCCGAGTCGGCGGTGCGGAGCGCGGTGTCGGCCAGACCCTTACGGGCACCGTGCGTGTTGATGAAGTACTCGAGAACGGTCAGGCCTTCCTTGAAGGAAGACTTGATCGGACGCGGGATGAACTCACCCTTCGGGTTGGTCACCAGACCCTTCATGCCGGCGAGCGAGCGAACCTGAGTCATGTTGCCGGCGGCGCCGGACTTCACGATCATCGGGATCGGGTTGTCGTCGGGGAAGTGCGCCTCCATGGCCTTACCGACCTCGTCGGTGGCCTCGGACCAGATCTTGACCAGGGCGCTGTTGCGCTCGGTCTTGTTCAGAGCACCACGCTGGTACTTCTTCTCGATCTGATCGGCCTGAGCCTCGAAGGACTCCATGATCTGAGCCTTCTCCGGCGGCACGAGGACGTCGGAGATCGAGACCGTGACACCCGAACGCGTGGCCCAGTAGAAACCGGCGTCCTTCAGCTTGTCGACGGTCTGCGCGACCACGATCATGGGGTAACGCTCGGCGAGATCGTTGATGATCGTCGCCTGACGCTTCTTCGGCATCTGCTCGTTGACGAACGGGTAGTCCGCGGGGAGCAGCTCGTTGAAGAGCACGCGACCCAGCGTCGTCTCCGCCGTCCAGCCGTCACCGTAGTTCCAGCCCTCGGGGAACAGGTCCGCCTCGATGTCACGGGGCGGGCGCTGCTGTGTGAGCCGCACCTTGATCTTCGCCTGCACGACCAGCGCACCGCGATCGACGGCCATCTGAGCCTCGGCGGGCGAGGAGTACACGCCCTGCTCCGCCTCGTCACCGGTCGACGCCGCGAGCTCGCCGGTGGCACCCTCGTCCAACCGGGTCAGGTGGTACAGACCGGTGACCATGTCCAGACGGGGCATGGCGAGCGGTCGACCCGACGCGGGCGACAGGATGTTGTTCGACGACAGCATCAGGATGCGTGCCTCGGCCTGCGCCTCCGCGGACAGCGGAAGGTGCACGGCCATCTGGTCACCGTCGAAGTCGGCGTTGAAGGCCTCACACACCAGCGGGTGGAGCTGAATGGCCTTGCCCTCGACCAGCTGCGGCTCGAAGGCCTGGATGCCCAGACGGTGCAGCGTCGGTGCACGGTTCAGCAGCACGGGGTGCTCGGCGATGACCTCTTCGAGGACGTCCCACACCTGCGCGCGCTGACGTTCCACCATGCGCTTGGCGGACTTGATGTTCTGCGCGTGGTTCAGGTCGACCAGGCGCTTCATCACGAACGGCTTGAACAGCTCGAGAGCCATCAGCTTCGGCAGCCCGCACTGGTGCAGCTTGAGCTGCGGGCCGACGACGATGACGGAACGACCCGAGTAGTCGACGCGCTTACCGAGCAGGTTCTGACGGAAACGACCCTGCTTGCCCTTGAGCAGGTCGCTCAGGGACTTCAGCGGGCGGTTACCGGGACCCGTGACGGGGCGGCCGCGACGGCCGTTGTCGAACAACGCGTCCACGGACTCCTGCAGCATCCGCTTCTCGTTGTTGACGATGATCTCGGGGGCACCGAGGTCGATCAGTCGCTTGAGGCGGTTGTTGCGGTTGATGACGCGGCGGTACAGGTCGTTCAGGTCGGAGGTGGCGAAGCGGCCACCGTCGAGCTGAACCATCGGACGCAGCTCCGGCGGGATCACCGGGACGGCGTTGAGAACCATGCCCATGGGCGAGTTCTGGTTGGCCTGGAAGGCAGCGACGACCTTGAGACGCTTCAGCGCGCGGAGCTTCTTCTGCCCCTTGCCGCTGCGGATGGTCTCGCGGAGGTTCTCGGCCTCGGCGTCGATGTCGAAGCTCTCCATGAGCTTCTGGATCGACTCGGCACCCATGGCGCCCGTGAAGTACTCGCCGTAGCGATCGACGAGCTCGCGGTACAGCAGTTCGTCGACGATGAGCTGCTTGACGCTGAGCTTGGTGAACGTGGTCCAGATCTCGTCGAGACGATCCAGCTCGCGCTGCGCGCGGTCACGGAGCTGACGCATCTCGCGCTCGCCGCCGTCCTTGACCTTGCGGCGGACGTCGGACTTGGCGCCCTCCGCCTCCAGCTCGGCGATGTCGGCTTCGAGCTTCTGAGCGCGGGCCTCGAGGTCGGCGTCGCGCTGATCGGCGACGGTCTTCTTCTCGACCTGCATCTCGGCTTCGAGCGTGGACAGCTCGTTGTGACGCAGTTCCTCGTCGACACCGACGATGACGTACGCGGCGAAGTAGATGATCTTCTCGAGATCCTTCGGCGCCAGGTCGAGCAGGTAGCCGAGACGGCTGGGCACGCCCTTGAAGTACCAGATGTGGGTGACCGGGGCAGCCAGTTCGATGTGACCCATGCGCTCACGGCGAACCTTGGCGCGGGTCACCTCGACGCCGCAGCGTTCACAGATGATGCCCTTGAAGCGGACACGCTTGTACTTGCCGCAGTAGCACTCCCAGTCCCGGGTGGGGCCGAAGATCTTCTCGCAGAAGAGGCCGTCCTTCTCGGGCTTGAGCGTGCGGTAGTTGATGGTCTCCGGCTTCTTGACCTCGCCGTAGGACCAATTGCGGATGTCCTCTGCACTGGCGAGGCCAATGCGGAGTTCATCGAAGAAGTTGACGTCGAGCACGTAACTTCCTTTCCCCAGAGGGATTGTGGATCAACGGTCGCCCGCCGATTCCTGACTGCCAATTCAAATGTGAACTACGCCCCCGGGTCACGGATTTCCGTGATCCGGGGACCGAAAACTAGTTCGCGAGGTCGTCGACCGTCGCCGCCTCGTTCCGGGACAGGTTGATGCCCAGGTTCGCTGCGGCCCGCTCCAGGTCCTCGTCGTCGCCGTCCGCCATCGCGATGGCCGCGCCGTCCGAGGACAGCACCTCCACGTTGAGGCAGAGCGACTGGAGCTCCTTCAGGAGCACCTTGAACGACTCGGGGATACCCGGCTCGGGGATGTTCTCGCCCTTGACGATGGCCTCGTACACCTTGACTCGACCCACCACGTCGTCGGACTTGATAGTGAGCAGTTCCTGCAGCGTGTATGCCGCGCCGTAGGCCTGCATCGCCCAGCACTCCATCTCACCGAAGCGCTGGCCACCGAACTGGGCCTTACCGCCGAGCGGCTGCTGGGTGATCATCGAGTACGGACCGGTCGACCGAGCGTGGATCTTGTCGTCGACCAGGTGGTGCAGCTTGATGATGTACATGTAGCCGACCGAGACCGGGTACGGGAACGGCTCGCCGGAACGGCCGTCGAACAACGTGGCCTTTCCGTCGGACGCGACCATGACCTCGCCGTCGCGGTTCGGCAGCGTCGAACCGAGGAGACCGGTGAGCTCGTCTTCCTTGGCGCCGTCGAACACGGGGGTGGCGATGTTGGAGTCGGAAGGTGCCGACAGCATCTCCTCCGGCAACTGCTCCGCCCAATCGGGCCGGGAGCCGTCGCCGGCGATCTGAACGTTCCAGCCGGTCTTGCCGATCCACCCGAGGTGGGTCTCCAAGATCTGACCGATGTTCATACGACGCGGAACACCGTGGGTGTTCAGGATGATGTCGATCGGCGTGCCGTCGGGCAGGAACGGCATGTCCTCCTGCGGGAGGATCTTGCCGATGACGCCCTTGTTGCCGTGGCGGCCGGCGAGCTTGTCGCCGTCCTGGATCTTGCGCTTCTGTGCCACGTAGACGCGGACCAGCTCGTTGACACCGGGGGGCAGATCGTCGTCGTCGTCGCGCGAGAACACGCGGATGCCGATGACCTTGCCGGTCTCACCGTGGGGAACCTTCAGCGACGTGTCGCGAACCTCGCGGGCCTTCTCACCGAAGATGGCGCGCAGCAGGCGCTCCTCCGGGGTCAGCTCGGTCTCGCCCTTCGGCGTGACCTTTCCGACCAGCACGTCGCCGTCACGAACCTCGGCACCGATACGGATGATGCCGCGCTCGTCGAGATCGGCGAGGACCTCGTCGGAGACGTTCGGGATGTCGCGAGTGATCTCCTCGGCACCGAGCTTGGTGTCGCGGGCATCGATCTCGTGCTCCTCGATGTGGATCGAGGTGAGGACGTCCTCTTCCACGAGGCGCTGCGACAGGATGATCGCGTCCTCGTAGTTGTGGCCTTCCCACGGCATGATCGCGACGAGCAGGTTCTTGCCGAGCGCCATCTCACCGTTCTCGGTGCAGGGGCCGTCGGCGAGGACCTGTCCGGACTCGACACGCTGTCCCTCGTCCACGATCGGACGCTGGTTGGCGCAGGTGCCCTGGTTGGAACGCGCGAACTTGCGCATCCGGTACGTCTTGCGGCTGCCGTCGTCGGCCATGACCGTGACGTAGTCGGCGGAGACCTCTTCGACGACACCGGTCTTCTCGGTGACGATGACGTCGCCCGCGTCGACGGCGGCACGCAACTCCATGCCGGTGCCGACCAGCGGGGCCTCGCTGCGAACGAGCGGCACCGCCTGACGCTGCATGTTCGCGCCCATCAGGGCACGGTTGGCGTCGTCGTGCTCGAGGAACGGGATCATCGCGGTGGCGACGGACACCATCTGCCGCGGCGAGACGTCCATGTAGTCGATCTCGGCGGACGAGACGAACTCGACCTCGCCGCCCTTACGACGGACCAGAATGCGATCGTCGGTGAAGTGACCGTTGGCGTCGACAGCAGAGTTGGCCTGCGCGACGACGTGGCGGTCCTCTTCGTCCGCGGTCAGGTAGTCGACCTGGTCGGTGACCTGGCCGCCCTCGACCTTGCGGTACGGCGTCTCGATGAATCCGAACGGGTTGACCCGTGCGTACACCGACAGCGAACCGATCAGACCGATGTTCGGACCTTCCGGGGTCTCGATCGGGCACATGCGGCCGTAGTGCGACGGGTGAACGTCTCGCACCTCGAGGCCGGCACGTTCACGGGACAGACCACCCGGGCCGAGGGCGGACAGACGACGCTTGTGCGTCAGCCCCGACAGCGGGTTGTTCTGGTCCATGAACTGCGACAGCTGGGACGTTCCGAAGAACTCCTTGATCGCAGCCACGACGGGCCGGATGTTGATCAGCGTCTGCGGCGTGATCGCCTCGACGTCCTGGGTGGTCATGCGCTCACGGACCACGCGCTCCATGCGGGACAGGCCCACGCGGATCTGGTTCTGGATGAGCTCACCGACCGTGCGCAGACGACGGTTGCCGAAGTGGTCGATGTCGTCGACCTCGACGGGCACCGCGACGCCGCCGGGGGCGGTCATCTCGGTGTCACCGGCGTGCAAGCGCACCAGGTACTCGATGGTGGCGACGATGTCTTCCTCGGTGAGGGTCGACGCGACGATCGGCTGCCCGGTGTTCAGGCCCAGCTTCTTGTTGATCTTGTAGCGGCCCACGCGAGCCAGGTCGTAGCGCTTGTCCTTGAAGAACAGGTTCTCCAGGAGCGTCTGGGCGCTCTCCTTGGTCGGCGGCTCGCCCGGACGCAGCTTGCGGTAGATGTCGAGCAGCGCCTCGTCGGTGCCTGCGGTGTTGTCCTTCTCGAGGGTCGCCATGAGGATCTCCGAGAAGCCGAAGCGCTCGGCGATCTGCTCGGTGGTCCAGCCGAGGGCCTTCAGCAGCACGGTGACGGGCTGGCGGCGCTTGCGGTCGATGCGGACGCCGACCGTGTCGCGCTTGTCCACGTCGAACTCGAGCCATGCACCACGGCCCGGGATGACCTTGACGCTGTGCAGGTCCTTCTCGGTGCCCTTGTCGACGGAGTGGTCGAAGTAGACGCCGGGGGAACGCACCAGCTGCGAGACCACGACACGCTCGGTGCCGTTGATGATGAACGTGCCCTTGTCGGTCATCATCGGGAAGTCGCCCATGAAGACCGTCTGGCTCTTGATCTCACCGGTGTTGTTGTTGATGAACTCCGCGGTGACGAACAAAGGCGCCGCGTAGGTCATGTCCTTGTCTTTGCACTCGTCCGTCGAGGCCTTCACCTCGTCGAAGCGCGGGTCCGAGAAGGACAGAGACATCGAGCCCGAGAAATCCTCGATCGGGGAAAGCTCCGCGAGAATGTCCTCGAGACCGCCGGAGATTGCGCTGTCGCCACGAGCGGCGGCGCGTTCGCGCCAGCTCTGCGCACCGATCAACCACTCGAACGAATCGGTTTGTAGATCAAGAAGCCCGGGAACTTCGAGGGGTTCGCGAATCTTTGCGAACGAAACCCTCTTCGGGGCTCCGGGGATTCCGGAAACTGCCTTGGTCTGGCTAGAGACTGCCAAGATGCGTCCTTCCAGCACCTCACGCGGGCCGCTCTTGCTGTTGCGACCGCCGCTGTATCTGCTTCGAATTTCGCTGGTCACAACCCGAACGAAACTCGTCACAGTTGCTGAAGAGTGAATCACTTCGCAGCGGTACGGACGAGAGGTGGACAGGAGGCAGCCAGCGCAACGTCCAAAAGTACACCCAAACTCAGTAGATGTCGAGTCGGGCACCCGAAACAGCACCCAGCCGGGCGCTCGGCCACGCGTCACTGCGCATGTTCACGCATCAGAGTGACGCGTGATCATCGCGGCGTCAAGAGTCTGAGGGCGTGTCGTGTCGTTTCGCGAGGCCCGCGGCCCGTTCCCGGCGCCCCTTTCCAGCCGTCGGCGGGCGGTGAACAATATGCGCACGCGATCGCCGTCGATTTCTCGAGGGAAGCAGAGCCGTGACGCGCTGGAGTTCATTCGTCGTCGCCCGACCGAAGCTGGTTCTCGCCGCCACCGTGCTGCTGGTGCTGCTCGGCGGAGCGTGGGGTTCGGGGGTGTTCGACCGGCTGAGCCTCGGCGGGTACACCGACCCGGGCAGCGAGTCCGCGCGTGTCGAGCGGCTGATCGAGGGGGCGTTCGGCAGGCAGACCCCCGACTTGGCGGTGACCTACCACGCCCGTCCGGGTTCGACGATCGACGACCTCGGCCCCGAAGTGTCCGCCCACCTCGCGCGGATCGACCCCGGCGTGCTCGCCGGCACTCCCCTGTCGTACTGGTCCGCGCCGCCGCAGGCGAAGGAGTTCCTGCGGTCCACGGACGGCACCGAGGGACTCGTGGTGCTGTCGCTGAGCGGCGACGAGAACACCCGGATCTCCGCATACCACGACCTCCGGCCGCTGCTGGTCATCGACGGCACGGCCGCCGAGTTCAGCGGTTTCAGCGCCGCCGCCAACGCGTTCAACGAGGTGTCCGAGAGCGACCTGCTGCGGGCCGAGGCGGTGTCGTTCCCGATCCTGCTGCTCCTGCTGCTCGTCATCTTCGGTGGCCTCGTCGGCGCGGCGGTACCGCTGTGCGTCGGCGGTCTCGCGATCCTCGGCGCCCTCGGCGCCCTGCGGGTGATCTCGTACTTCACCGAGGTCAGCGCATTCTCGGTGAACATCGCCAGCCTCGTCGGGCTGGGCATGTCGATCGACTACGGACTGTTCGTGGTGACCCGGTTCCGCGAGGAGCTGCGGTCCGGCGCCGGCACCGACGACGCCGTCCGCCGGACGCTCGCCACCGCGGGCCGGACCGTGGGGTTCTCCGCGCTCCTGCTGGTGTGCGGTTTCGTGGGCATGCTGGTGTTTCCCCAGGCGATCGTCCGGTCGTTCGCCTACGGCGGGATGGCGGCCATCGCGATCGCCGCGGTGCTGACGCTGTCGGCGCTGCCCGCCGCCCTCGCACTGCTCGGGCCCCGCATCAACTCGCTGACCTGGCGACGGGGAGTGGTCGAGCGCGGCGAGGACCGGGCGCACCGATTCTGGGGCGGCGTCGCCGCGCGGGTGATGCAGCGGCCCGTCCCGATCGCGACGGCGATCGTCGCGGCGCTACTCGTGCTCGCCGCGCCCCTGACAGGCGCGTCGCTCGGCGATCTCGATCACACGGGACTGCCGGTGGGGCACCCGCTGCGGGTCGCCGTCGACGATCTCGCCGCCGATTTTCCGCTCGCCAACAACGGGGCGACGCTCGTGCTGCAGGGCAGCGACGGCAAGGCGCCGCCGCCGGCCGCCACGGCAGAGTTCTTCGCAGCGACGGCCGCGGTCGACGGCGTCCAGCGGGTGGTCCCGGTCGGCGCCACCGACACGTTCGTCGCCATCCGGGCCGTCTTCGACGACGCGGACCGGACCGCGGGGGCGATGGCGACGGCCGCTGCCCTGCGCACCCTCCCCACCCCGGACGGCACCGAGAAGATGCTGGGCGGGTTGAACGCCCTCACCGCCGACGGACTGGACGCGATGGGCGCCCGGTTGCCGTGGATGATCGGGATCATGGTGGCCGTCACCTTCGTGCTGATGCTGCTCGCGTTCCGGTCCGTGGTGCTACCCCTGAAGGCGATCGCGATGGCCACCCTCAGCCTCGCCGCCTCGTTCGGTGTGCTCACGTGGATCTTCGAGGACGGTCACGGGGCCGAGTTCCTCGGGGTGACGCCGGGGCCGCTGCCCGCGACGATGGTGGTCCTCATCATCGCGGTGGTGTTCGGGCTCTCCACCGACTACGAGATCTTCCTGATGTCGCGGATGGTCGAGGCCCACGACGCGGGCGCGTCGACGGAGGAGGCCGTGCGGATCGGCACGGCGCACACCGGGCGCATCGTGACGGCGGCCGCCGCGCTGCTGATCGTCGTCACCGGAGCGTTCACACTCTCGGAACTGACGATGATGCGGTTCATCGGTCTCGGGATGATCGTCGCGCTCGTCATCGACGCCACCGTCATCCGCATGATGCTGGTGCCCGCGCTGGTGAAGTTGATGGGCGAGGCCAACTGGTGGGCGCCGGGATTCCTGGCCCGGAAGCCGGCCAACCCCGGATCGACCGCGGGATCGAAACCGTCACCACAGCAAGGGATCCCCATACAATCCTGAACATCATCCGGTCCGGGGAATCGATTCACTCCGCCGGAGAACCGAATTCAGGCGTCCCGCCCGCTGCGCACTCGAATTCCGTTCCGGTTCAACCCCTTCCGGGTGTCGATCAGCCCTCGCTGTCGGAGATGTCGGACAGCACCCATTTGCCGTCGATCTTCTCCATCTTGATCGACAGCGGGGTGGCGGCACTGCCCTGAGCGACGGCGTCACCGGTGGCGCTGACGTTCATGTGCGCGAGGAGTTCGGCGCGGTCGCCGTCGAGCACCGTGACCCCGATGTCGGTGACGGACGCCTGGGTGGCCGTCTTGGTCTGGATGGCAGCCTGCTTGGTGGTGTCGGCGGTCGAGTCGAACTCTTCCCGCTTGGCGTCGTCGAGGTAGCCGCGCGCCTTGTCGAAGTCCTGATCGATCGTCTCGTAGCTGTAGGTGTACAGCGTCTCGATCGCCTCGGTGCCCGCCTTCGTCACCTCGGCGGTCGCGCCCGCGTCGACCCACGCCGTGTTCGAGATGTCCGCCCCGGGTGTGATCGCCGCGACGGCCGCGAACACACCGAGCCCCACCGCCACCGCTCCGAGGATCCCGACGAGCTTCCAGGTGATGCGGCCGGTCCCACCGTCGGTGTCGGTCGCGGTCGCGGCGACGGCGGGCGCCTGCTGCTTGCTCATGCGCGGCTGAAGATTGGCAACCTTCGCCTTGCCCGCCTGCGCGGCCTTCGCCGTCTCGGTGGCGGTGGTAGAGGCCGCCACCGCGGTCGTCTCGGCCTTCTCGGCCGGTTCCACCTTCTTCACCAGATCCGGCTTCTTCACCGTGTCCGGCTTTGTCACCGGTTCCGTCTTGTCGACCGGGGTGTCCGATCGGGGAGGCTTCGACGTTGTCTGACGGGTCCCCGCTACGCGCGGACGCCTGCCC